>CALAXS010000180.1 GCA_937895305.1 uncultured bacterium | reverse complement strand
GATACACCATGGACCAGCTCAAATTCTTAATGCCCTATGGGATAGCTGTGAAAAAGTTTAAATCCCTGTCATTCCTGCGCACGCAGGCAGGAATCTCCCCGTGATAAATCCTGACCCGATACCGCTGGTATGTCAGGGAAACAAATAATGCCTAGCTATAGATTCTGACTTCATTTGTCCCGACTGCTGTTACGCATGGCGACGGGGAGACCCCTGCTTTCGCAGGGGTGACAAAAATGCGTTGTTTGAGTCATAGAAGATGGAAACGCGAAATGGGTACTTGTCCTGCAGCTTGACAGGAGAGGCGCTATATTGAGACGCTGTAGCCTGCAATGGAGCAAATAGACTTTGATTGATATTCAGAATATTACCAAGACCTTCCAGCCGGGGCGGGGCAAGCCCGTGGAAGCGGTCAAGAATGCCACGTTTACGGTGGAACCCGGCGAAGTCTTTGGCCTTTTGGGACCTAACGGCGCGGGGAAGACCACCTTGCTCCGTATATTAGGTACCCTCATCTCCCCCACTTCAGGCCACTGCACGGTCAATGGCCGGGACACGCAAGAACACCCGGACGCTATTCGCAAGGACATCGGCTTTCTTTCCGGCAACACCAAGCTCTATGGTCGTCTCACCGGGCGTGAAGTATTACGCTACTTCGGTCAGCTACATAGCATGTGCAAGGAAGATATCGCTACACGGACCCGGGAAATCACAGCCATGCTGGACATGGACGAGTTCATGGACCGACGCTGCGACACTTTGTCCACAGGACAAACGCAGAAGGTCAATATCGCCCGGGTCATCCTCCACAATCCAAAGGTACTTATCCTCGATGAGCCGACCCTGGGTCTGGACATCATGACCAGCCGGAGCATCGTCGAGTTCATCCAGCAGGCAAAGACCGAAGGCCATTCCATTATTTTTTCCACCCACTACATGACAGAAGCGGAATTGCTCTGTGACCGCGTGGGTCTCATTTACAAAGGTGAAGTCATGGCTATCGGCACCCAGGCCGAACTGCGTGAGCGCACGGGACAAGCCACTCTCCATGACACCTTTCTCAGTCTGGTCGATGAACGCGACGGGGTGGCCTTATGAACTGGCGCATTGTTCAGGCCATCTTCTGGAAGGAAATGCTCGACACCCTTCGCGACAAACGCACGCTGATCATGATGGTCGGGGTGCCTCTCCTGCTGTATCCCGCCATCATAATTATCGGGATGCAGGCAGGTGCCCACCAGGCGCGCAAGATGGATGAGAAAGTTTCGCGGGTCGCGGTGCTGGGCGAAAGCATGGATGCGATTGGGGCCTGGGTTACTCAGGATGAGAAGATAGAACTGTTGACCGTGGACGATCCCATGGCTGCATTGGAAGCTGGCGATGTGGAAGTGGTCATTGAGGGTATTGACCACCATCGTATTCCCGGCGATGTCATTGTACTCACCCTGCATTACGATAGCACCGCGACGAATTCGGAAGTAGCTTCCAGTCGAGTAATGCGACAACTGGATGATTTTGAAGAGGAACTGCGTAACAAGCGACTGAAAAAGATGCGCGTTGCACCAGAGTATGTTTTTCCTGTCGAGGTAGAGCGTGCGAATATCGCCCCACCTGCCCAGGCCACAGGCCATCACTTGAGTATTATGCTGTCGTCGCTCATGATGATGATGATCGCCCTGGGGGCTTTTTACCCGGCGGTGGACCTCACAGCGGGGGAAAAAGAACGGGGCACTTTCGAGACCTTGCTCTCCACGCCCGCGTCCAAGCTGGAAATTATCACCGGGAAATTTGTCACCGTTTGTTTGCTCGCCCTTATCACGGGATTTCTCAACCTGGGCAGTATGGCCCTCACAGCCTCCTTTGTCATTAACCAGATTCAGGAAATGGCCGAGGGCAAGATGGACGTGGCCTTCGAAATCGCCCCGGTTACAGTACTCGTCACGTTGGTCATCATGATTCCTCTGGCACTGCTCATTTCCGCGGTCATGATGTCGGTTGCCGTTTTCGCAAACAGCTTCAAGGAAGCGCAGAATTTTCTCACACCCGTCTTCCTCCTCATTGTCATGCCCATCATGTACGCCGCGCTGCCGGGTGTTGAACTGGAAGGGATCAATATCTATCTCCCCTTCGTCAATGTCATGCTCCTCTTCAAGGAACTCATGATTGGCAAGGCAGGCTTCGCCGTAGTATTTCCTGTATTTCTCAGTACCGCCATCTTCGCGCTCATGGCCCTCCTCTTCGCCACGTGGCTCTTCCAACGGGAAGAGGTCGTCCTTTCCGAAGAACACGGCGTCCCCCTTACCTTCAACCGCAAGCACTTCCGCCCCACTTCGACCCCCACACCCGGCATGGCGCTGGGCCTCTTCTCCATCGCGCTCTTGCTCCTCTTTTACGCAGGGAGCATGGCGCAACAAGCGGATATTATCAAGGGCCTCATTTTTACCGAATGGGGTCTGCTCTTCGCGCTGGTGGTTGGGGTACTCTGGTTCGTAAAAATAGACATTCCCCACACGCTCAACCTGCGTGGGACCTCCATCGGCAACTGGATAAGTTCCATCCTTCTCGGGCTGGGCTTCATCGTGCTCATGATTCAGTTCGGACTCTATAACCAGAAGTTTATGCCCGAGGCCGCCGACGAAATGCTGGAGTTTATGCAGACGCTCCACGACATGGGCCAGACTCCGGGCGGTTTCGCCTTGCTCATTTTTGCCGTCGCTATCTCACCCGCCGTCTGTGAAGAGGTCCTCTTTCGCGGGGCCATCCTCTCCGGTCTGCGCAAGCGCATGAAAGGCCCGGCCCTCTGCCTGGTGGTGGGACTCCTCTTCGGACTCATGCACATCAGCATCTACCGCATCATCCCCACAGGCATCATGGGCGTTATGCTCACCTACCTCGTCGTACGCGGTGGCTCCATCTACCTCTCCATCCTCATCCACGCCATCAACAACGGCATCGCCGTCTGCCTCATGACCGGGCGCGTCCCCGCTTTCACCGAAACCTGGCTCAACGAAGATTCCATCGAGGCCAATGGCCTCCCCATGCCCCTGCTGGTAGGGGCTGGCATCCTCGTCGTCCTCGGTGTCATCGGTATGGAATGGATGGCGCGGGGTAAGGGGAAGAAAGAACAAAGAATAGAACACGGATGACACGGATGACACGGATTAGACGGATGGGTACGGATAAGAAAAGGGAAGTATTGGAAGAAGCGGAGCGATGACTCCGCCCCACCCGTCATTGCCAGCCCACCTCCTGTCATTCCCAACTTGATTGGGAATCCCCCCAACGGTATCCCAACTTCCAGTCTGAACAACGACCCTACCTCACCCGTCATTGCCAACCCACCTCCTGTCATTCCCAACTTGATTGGGAATCCCCCCAACGGTATCCCAACTTCCAGTCGGAACAACGACCCTACCCTACCCGTCATTGCGAGAAGTCACGCCAAAGGTGTGACGACGTGGCAATCTGGCTTGGCCCAGATGACTGAATAGTCGAAGCGACGACTCAGCCCCACCTGTCATTCCCAACTCGATTGGGAATCCCCCCAACGGTATCCCAATCTCCAGTCGGAGTAAATGTCCTGTATCGCCTAATCGACCAGACACACCCCACCCACCTGTCATTGCAAGGAGACTCTGCCGACGTAACAATCTAGCCTGGTTCAGAGGATTGGACAGTAGCAGCGATGACTCCTCCCTCCAGTCATGCCTGCGAAAGCAGGTATCTCCCCGTCGCCAATCCTGGCCCGGAAAGCATCGAAAAGCACAACACTCCCGCGAATCGCTTGACTAAATTCATGTATGCATTCCCACGCAAAGCATGGGAACGAAGAATAAAAAGCACTCAATCGAAAACTCTCGCTAAGAACTCAGGCAGAAGCCTTCGCTCCTGCCCAAGTCTCATCCAAACTATTAGCCTACGCACTTCCCCTTAGTGCCCTTCGGCTTTGGCGGCCTCGTACTCTTCCACAATTTTCTTTGCGACGTTTTCGGGTACTTCGTCGTAGTGGCTGAATTCGAGATCGTAGCTACCACGACCAGAGGACATACTGCGCAGGTCGGCGGAGTAGCGGAGCACTTCCACTTCGGGAACGTGTGCTGAAATAATTTGGCGACCACCGCCCTTGGGTTCAACACCCAGAATGCGTCCGCGCCGTGAGTTCAGGTCGCCTGTCACGTCGCCCATACAGTCTTCGGGCACGATGATTTCTATTTTTACCACGGGTTCCAGAATACTGGGGTTTGCTTTCTTCACACCTTTACGGATAGCGGTGGAAGCAGCGATCTTGAAGGCCATTTCAGAGGAGTCCACGTTATGGAAGGAGCCGTCGTAAAGCTCTACGACCACATCCACCACCGGGTGACCTGAGATTACCCCTTTTTCCAGGGCTTCGATGGACCCTTTTTCCACGGCTGGGATGTATTGACGTGGCACAACACCACCGACAATGCTGTCGACGAACTTGAAGCCTTCACCGCGTGTGTTGCCTGAAATTTTCAGGTGTACATCGCCATATTGGCCGTGGCCACCGGATTGTTTTTTGTGCTTACCCTGAACATCGGCATTGCCGCGCACGGTTTCGCGATAAGCCACCCTCGGGGTGGTGGATTCCACACCCACATTATATTTATTCTGGAGACGTTCCAAAAATATATCCAGTTGAAGATCACCTGTACCCATGACAAGGTGTTCGCCTGTATTCTCATCACGATAATGTTTGAAGGTCGGTTCTTCTTCAGTCAAGCGGTGTAATGCATCGCCCAGCTTATCGTCATCGTTTCTGGTTTTGGGATGAATGGCCCGCTTCACCACGGAATGGGGCATTTCGATCTCAGGCAAGGTATAGCTACTGCCCACTGCCGCAATGGTATCGCCGAAGTGGGTATTCTTCAATTTGGTCATGGCAGCCAAATCCCCCGGACCTACTTCATCCACGACCCGCTGCTCTTTACCATTCAAGAGAAAAATTTTACCTGTGCGCTCTTTCGTGTCACGGGTGACATTATAAAAATCACCGTCTGATTTCAGTGTGCCCGTAAGAACGCGGAAGAAGGTCAGGTGCCCCACAAAGGGGTCGGCTACCGACCGGAAGACCTGGGCCAGGAATGGCTCATCAGCCCCTACTTTAAGCTCGGTCATTTCCGCCTTGCCATTATTAACCATGACGTGACGGTCCATGGGACAGGGGAAGGAATCTGCAATCACATCGAGCAATTCATCGACACCGAAGTTCTTCACTACACTACCCGCGATAATCGGCATAATCTTCGCCGCAGTAATACCGTCGTGAAGGCCCTTGTGGAATTCGTCCGCAGTCAGTTCCTGGCCATCCAGATATTTTTCCATGAGCGCGTCATCGGTTTCAGCGACAGCATCCGTGATGCCTTCTTTCACTGAGGCAATTTCATCGGCAATTGCGTGGGTATCCCCCTCGAATATATTCACCGTCTCGGTCATACTCTGGCCCTGTCCCACAGGTATGACCAGAGGGACGCACTGCTTGCCATAGTTTTCACGCAAGGCTTTCACTACTTCATTAAAATCGGTGTGGTCACGATCCAGCTTGTTTATAAAAAATGCGCGAGGAATTTTGTGCTTTACGCAATACTTCCAGGCGTTATCGGTGCCCACCTGTGGCCCGGTGGCGGCATCGACCATAATAACGACCCCATCGAGTATGGGAGCAGAAGCGGCCATCTCGCCGACGAAGTCGGCATAGCCGGGATGATCTATAAAATGAATGCGTGCCTTGTGCCATTCCAGATGGCTCAGCTTCATGGTGATGGTATGTCCATGTTCTACCTCTTCCGCGAGATAGTCACAAACCGTGTTCCCCTCTTCAATCGTCCCCATGCGCTGCGTGACTCCCGCGTCGTGCAGCAGATGCTCTATGAGCATCGTTTTCCCAACACCACCGTGTCCCCAGATGCCAACGTTACGTACTCTTTTAGGATCCATGATGCTCATGGTAATCCCTCCTCAATCTGGTGAGGTTCCACCACGACCGCCGCACACGCACCAGACCGTATGCACAGCCTATCTACACGAAATCAACACAAATAAAGTATACGCCTCCAACACACAACCCACAAGAGGAAAATGCGATTTCCGGACGGGCGGAATTGAAGCGATGCGTGCTTATAGTTTAAGTCTTAACAGTCCCGTCATTGCGAGAAGGCTCCGCCGACGCGGCAATCTCTTGGCCCCATAGACTTGAATTTGAGGACACAAAGGCCATCAACTTTCTTTGCTGTTACTACCCAACGGA
>CALAXS010000179.1 GCA_937895305.1 uncultured bacterium | reverse complement strand
TCCCCAGGATAACGATATTGTCATAGCCTTTTTCGCGGAAGGATGCTGCAGAAGCCTTGACCTTGTTGAGCGTATCGGTGTCTTTATGAAGATCATAAAAGCCATAGGCTTTATCGCGACGTTCCTGCTGAAGAATGTCGTGTATTTCCAATACCCGCGGCTCAATTTCCTGAAACTCAGCGGGGGTAATGCCATGATCCTTGCCTACTGCGCTTGATTTTGCGCGGGAAACATCCAGTTTAATTTCCAGGCTCATCTGCTTTCTCCTTTTCCGAATCCGAATTAAAAAAACGTTGCACAGATAAATACACGCCACGCTGGGGACCTTTGACTACGTTAAGTCTGGGCAGCGAATTGAGGAAATATTTCCCATAGCGCTTGGTCAGTATCCGCTTATCCAGTACTAGAATAACACCTCGATCTGTGCGTCGTCGAATCAGGCGTCCAAAACCCTGGCGAAACTTGATAACCGCCTGGGGCACAGAGTAGTCCATGAAGGAGTTTCCGCCGTTTTCTTCGATTGCCTCAGACCGGGCCTGCTGGATGGGCTCGGTGGGTACACGGAAGGGCAGACGGGTAAGAATCACACATTCCAGCGCATCACCGGGCACATCCACCCCTTCCCAGAAGGAGTCTGTGGCGAAGAGCACACTGGACCTATCCGCCTTGAATCGGTCCAGGAGTTGGGTACGGGTAGCCGTGCCCTGTCGTAACGGGGTAAGCCCTTGCTCACGCAGGATTTTCTCCAATTTCTTGTGGACATAATCCAGCGCAAAGAAGGAAGTGAACAGCACAAAGGCGCGACCCCGGGTTGCCTTGAGAAGGTGCTCCAGAAAATTAACACAGGCATCGTTGTATTCGTGCTGGTCGGGTGTCGGTAAGTCTTCCACCATGGCCAGCAGGGCCTGGGACTCAAAATCGAATGGGGAGTCCAGGGATAGGGCCTCAAGACGATTGGGGTCAACCTCATTCAATCCTAATCGCCCGAATAGATAATCGAACTGCTTCTGCACGGCCAAGGTCGCGGAGGTCATGACCACGGTCTTGAGTTGACCGAAGAGCCACTCCGCCAAGGGCTTGCCCACATCGAGGGGACACCGGGTCACCCGCAGGATATTGTCATTCTCCGCATCAATCTGTATCCAGCGCACAGTGTTCGCGGCCAGAGTCTCGCTGGTCCCTTCCGAAAGGGCATTGGCTGCCCGCTCCAGACGACGCCCATAGGCCGCAAGCTGTTGTGCTTCTCCGAGCATGGGTGGATCATCTTCGTCGCCTGAGGGTCGAATCTTGTCGAGGGTCGTTACCATACCGAAGATCTGCTTGAGGAGTTCGCGCATCTCCTCCACCGCAGGGAGCACCACATCGCGATGAAGTTCCCGCAGTTCCTGCTCCTGAAGAACCCCATCAGTGAGTCGCCACTGAATGCTGTGCCCTATCTGTTTGCATTGACCACTGGTGTAATCGCGCAGGGCCTGGAAGACCACGTTCATCTGGTCGCGGACCACCGCCTGAGCGGGTAACAACTTTTCGTCGATGCGCTGTTGAATGGACTCGTATTCACGGACGAAAAGGGTGGGACAGTCCTTCACGAGTTTTTGGCGAATCATGGGCAGGAGCCCGCGCTCACGACCCCGGTCCACACGAAAGAGATGGCTCAAGGTCGCCATAACCTCGCCACGGCTGGCGGTGATGCCAAAGTATTCTGTGGCGGATTCTTCAATACTATGGGCTTCGTCGAGGATAACCCGCTGATAATGGGGCAGCACAGCCTGGGTAGAAAAATCGCCCGCTTCCATACGCATGGCCAGGTCTGAAAAAAGGATGTGATGGTTCACGACAATGATGTCGGCTGTGGCGATACTGCGCCGAGCCTTACCTACGAAACAACGATTCTTGTCGGGGCATCTGCCCATGTTACACGAATCCGATTCACTACAGACCTTGTCCCAAACTTCGCGACCGGGGATAAAGGGTAGGTCCGCGCGACTGCCGTCTTCGGTCTTTTCCGACCAATCGGCAATGCCGTGGAGTTGTTCGATGACTTCTTCGTCTTCAAAAAGCGTCGCTTCGGAGAGAGCGCGGTCCAGCTTGCGATGACAGAGGTAGTTGCCCCGTCCCTTGACGAGGCAGGCCGTGAAGGGTTCGTCCATACACCGTTGCAGGAGGGGGATGTCTTTATGGATGAGCTGCTCTTGCAGGTTGATGGTACGGGTAGAGATAACGACCCGCTCCTTGTTCTGCAAAGCCCAGCGCACCGCAGGCAGCAAATAGGCCAGGGTCTTCCCCACGCCCGTGGGCGCTTCGATGACCGCAATACCTTCTTCGTTAAAGGCGCGGGATACCGCAGCCATCATATCGGTCTGTTGGGTACGGTCCTCGTAGTGTGGCAGCGCTTTCGCCATAGGACCGTCTGGGCCCAGCTCATGGGTCAGGGCCGGGATATTTAATGCCTGGTCTTTGCGTTGCACAAAGGGCTCCACCACCACATAGACCCGCGTCACGTCGTTGTCCACGATGTAGACCCCGTGACCATGGGCACCGTACATCGAGGCCATCTGCAAGTCGGCCTCGCTGGGACTCAGGTTCCCCGATGGATGGTTGTGGAGTGTCACCTCGCGGGCCTTCAGTCCCTCGAAAATCGCCGGGACTGCCTGAGCGTGGCCCCGCGCACAGACCCGGACTCGCTCAATACGACCATCGCCATCCAGCGCGCCCGCGAAAAAGACTTCCTGCCCCGCCGCCGCCTCGATGGCCTCCTGCATCGCCCTGGTCGCCGCAGGCGCAATACGCTGTAAGATATGTTCGCCGAGCATGGTGTGTAGCGTGGACTTTCAGGTCAGAAACAAGGCTAAAGATGAACGTCTATCCTACCTGTTTTAGAGGGGTAAAAGCGACCGTAAACGACTCTTTCCCCTCCCCCCTGTCATTCCTAATTGTGCAGACGGGAATCTCCGCGTTTACCCTCCCATCCCTCAGTCGAAGTTATACCTCAACTCACCCGTCATTGCGAGGAGCGTAGCGACGCGGCAATCTAACTTGGCCCCGATGATTGACCAGCCGTGCTACGGTCCTTTCAGCAACTTCTCAATCATCGCAGACGCCTCGGACCGTTTTGTGAGTGCGGCGATTTGCGTGTCGTCTGCACCGAGGCGCTTGAGGTAGGCGAGCTGGTTTTCCGTCGGGGGCGGTTCCCAGGTCTCGATGAGACGCGAAGCAGCGGCTTTGGAGGGGATGGCCTCCAGCTCTTCCTCGGTCATGCCGGCATCACCGAGGTATTTCAATTGCTTTTCTGTGGGTTCGTCAAATTCGCCCTGAATGCGTTTTAAGGACTCGATACGTTCGCTGGCCTGCATCTTGGAAAGGCCCTGGACTTCTTCTTCCCGCACGCCCAACTCGCGGAGGAACACCGCCTGGCGGGTGGTGACGGGTTCGGGGTCCGGGTCTTCCACGTGATCCGTGACCAGCGTCGCCGTAGGAATTTTGTCGCCCACCTGCGTACCGATGAGGGCGATGCGCACCCCGCACTTATTGCACTTGCCACACTTGCCCACGTATCGCAACGGGATACTGAGTTCCTTGCCGCAGGCCGGGCAGATGAATTGGACTTTATCGCTCATGGGTCCAGTGTAGCGGAACGAAGTGCAAAAAATGAATGGTCTTGGACAAGTGTGTCCTTTATGGGTACCATGGTCCTTTATCGGTTTCATCTGAAAGGCTTTACCATGATGGTCTGTACACGAACGCTACTTGCTGCAACGCTGCTCCTTGGCGCAATTCAGGGATTGGCCCTGGCCAAGGAAGCGATTCCGGCCATGAACAAGGATGTGCTGACTTCGGGTAGCGTGTCGGTATCCCCGGACTCAGGCATCTCGGGCGAGTTTGGTACCTGGACGGTGACGTATACGGTGGGTGCGGAGGGTATCGCTACAGGTGGCGGGATACGGGTGCAGCTCCCGGACGATTGGCATTCGGGTCCACGCAATTCGGCGAATCGACTCCAGCATCTAAAAGCGGAGGCGGACAATTACGTTCAGGCCCATTGTACCAATGCAGACGTAAAGCTGAGTACGCTGGTGGAGGATTTGCCTCCAGCGCAATTGGTAAAAAATGCGAAGCATAGCCTGGACGGACGCCTGGAGCGCTATGTATTTGTGGTGCGGGTCATGGTGGAGGAAGGTGCGCTAGCCGAAGGGGATAGCATAGACCTGATTTATGGCGATACCCGTGGGGGCAGTCAGGGCTATCGTGCCGGGGCCGTGTCGACGGGTCCTCTCCCACTCCTATT
>CALAXS010000178.1 GCA_937895305.1 uncultured bacterium | reverse complement strand
ACCTGAAACCCGAAATAGAGTCGGAAGGGTTTTCAGACCAGATTTAGATATGGTGGTGTGTTTTTCCTGCCAGATTGATACTTGAAGGTTAGCGGGTTCTTGACTAGAATGCCCTGATGAGATGCATGGGGAAACACATTCTATATAACCGGACACTTCATGGCGTGCTACTACTCACCCTGTTGCTGCCGGGCTATGTCCTTGCAGAGGGTGGAAGCGTAGACTTTCCCAGTGACGTGTTGCCTATCCTCGCGGAGAAATGTTTTGCCTGTCATGGTCCCGATGCCAGCAAGCGAAAAGCGGGGCTGCGGCTGGATGATGGGGTGGGGGTCTATGAGGAACTGAAGTCGGGCGTGGCGGCAGTGGTGCCGGGGGATGTAGATGCGAGTGCTCTGGTCACACGAATTTTTGCAGACGACCCAGATGACTTGATGCCACCAGTCGATTTTTCGAAATCGTTACAGGCCGAAGAGAAGGAACTTCTGAAGCAATGGGTGGACGAAGGGGCTGTCTGGAAAGGTCACTGGTCACTGGCACCTATATCGAAACCGGATGTGCCTGAAACGGAATCAGACTGGGCGCGAAATCCTATAGACTCGTTTGTCCTGCGTACCCTCAATGAAAAGGGGCTGAGCAATTCGCCTGAAGCGGAGAAGCGGACCTTGATACGGCGGCTCTACTTTGACCTTCATGGTCTACCCCCTGCGCCGGAAGCAGTGGATGCCTTCCTGGCCGATGAACGCCCGGATGCCTATGAGAAATTGGTGGATACGCTATTGGCTTCGCCTCGCTATGGCGAACGTTGGGCACGGCATTGGCTTGATGTGGCCCATTATGCGGATACCCATGGCTATGACAAAGACAAGCGCCGTGCGAATAGTTGGCCCTATCGCGATTATGTGATTCAGGCATTGAATGACGACAAGCCCTGGGGGCAGTTTGTGCGGGAGCAATTGGCTGGCGATGTGCTGTATCCCGAAGACCCCATGGCGACAGTGGCCACAGGATTCATCGCGGCGGGACCATGGGACTTTGTGGGTCATGTTGAATTGCGCGAGGGAACCAAGGACAAAAAAATTGCCCGGTACCTGGATCGCGACGATATGGTGACTAGTGCCATGATGAGTTTTACGAGCATGACCGTGAATTGCGCGCGGTGCCATGATCACAAGTTCGACCCGATTATGCAGGATGAGTACTACGGATTACAGGCCGTCTTTGCCGGGGTGGAGCGGGCCAATCGCAGTTATGATTTGGACCCTGCGGTGCATCAGGAGCGACAGGGCTTGGATATGGAGCGTTTCGCGCTGGAAACACGCAAGGGCGAAATTGATGCGCAGTTAGCCGCAGTACAATCGGATGAAATGACCACATTGCAAAAGCGGGTGGATGAACTCAAGGAGGCGGTCAAGGCTATCGATTCACCGGATAGCCCGAGCAATGGCTACCATAGCAAGATTGAATTGAAACAGGATGTGACGAAGTGGGTGCAGGCAGACCTGGGTGAATCGCAGGCGATTACAACCATCCGACTGGTACCTGCACGACCTACGGATTTCGCCGACACGCCGGGCTTTGGTTTTCCCATTCGCTTTAGGCTGGCGGTGTCTGATGACGTTGAATTTAATACCTTTGAAACGGTAGCGGATTACACCGATATGGATAACGACCATCGCACCGATCACGATGTCGTTTTTGATGACCTGAACCTTCAGGGACGCTATGTGCGGGTAACCGCCACGAAATTGTTTAAGCGCGTGGAGGATTATATTTTTGCTCTGGCGGAAATGGAAGTGATGGTGGGTGGTAAGAATGTGGCGCGGGAAGCCGTCGTTACCGCGCTGGACAGCATCGAGTCGGGGCGCTGGTCGCAGCAACATCTGATTGATGGGTACAGCAGTCGAAACAAGTTGGGCAATGTTGTTGATGCAGACAAAAAAGACACACTGGCTGACCTGAAAAAAGAGCAGGTGGGGCTGGAACGCGAAATACGTGACCTGCGTCTGGCAGCATTGACCCAGCCAGAGCGGGACGAACTGGACAGTCTCAAGACGCGGCTGAAGGATGTGATGAAGGGGCTCCGGGATTTGCCCGATTCGCAGACGGTGTATGCTGCTGCGAATTGGTTTAACAGTGAGGGGAACTTTACGCCAGCCAAAGACGGTATACGTGTGGTGCATACCTTGAGTCGTGGTGATGTGACCCAGCCGGGCGCGCTGGCTATACCGGGCGCCATTAATGCCGTCGCAGGACTGGAAGGTCGTTTTGACCTTGGCGCAGATGATGATGAAGGACAACGCCGTGCTGCTCTGGCCAGATGGATTAGCAGTGAAGCGAATCCATTGACCTGGCGCTCCATAGTAAATCGAGTATGGCAGTATCACTTTGGCCGGGGTATTGTGGATACCCCCAACGACTTCGGGAAAATGGGAACACCGCCGACCCACCCGGAGTTGCTGGATTGGATGGCAACCACTTTACTGGAAGAAGGTCAGTCGCTGAAGGCATTGCATCGACTCATTTTGACCAGCGCGACCTGGCGTCAGGCTGCAATACATAATGACAAGAATGCAATCATTGATGGGTCCAACCGGTACCTCTGGCGGATGAATCGCCGTCAATTGGAAGCGGAAGCGCTGCGGGATACTGTATTGGCTGTGGGCGGAAAACTGGACTACTCCATGGGTGGTCCGGGTTTTGATTTGTTTGTCTTTGAAGACGACCACTCTCCACGTTATCTCTATGCCCAGCATGACCCCGCAGCAACAGAATCATTTCGCCGGAGTGTGTATCGCTTTATCGTACGCAGTGTGCCGGACCCCTTTATGATGACCCTGGATTGCGCAGATCCCTCGCAGAGCGTGCCCGTGCGTAGCAATACCATTACCGCGTTGCAGGCCTTGTCGCTCTATAACAACCCCATGATAGTGCGACATGCGGCGTATTTTGCAGAGCGTTTACAGGCCGAGGCAGACACCCTGCCTGGACAAGTGGCCTTGCTGTATCGCTATGCCTTATGTCGTGAGGGCATGGAAGACGAGGTGAAGACCACGATGGCCTATGCGGAAAAACATGGTCTATCTGCCGCGTGCAGGGTCGTATTCAACAGTAACGAATTTATATTTTTGGATTAATAGATGAAAAACAAAAACCATAAATCGATTCATCACCAAAGTCGTCGCGAATTCCTCTGGGGATTGGGCGGTGGCCTGGGTGGTATCGCCTTGATGGATATGCTGGCAGGAGAAGCGCAGGCAGACGCGGTCCTTGGACTGAAAAACGGCCTGCCCCATCATCGCCCCACGGCGAAGCGCGTCATACAGATGGTCATGTCCGGCGCGGCGAGCCAATGTGACACCTTTGATTACAAGCCGGCACTCATAAAAAAAGCGGGTGAGCCATTTGACCCCGGTGAGAAGGTAGAGTTGTTTCAGAGTGATGCCGGGGTCGTTATGCCCTCACCCTGGGCCTGGAAACAGCGCGGTGAATGCGGCAAGTGGGTGAGCGATCTGGTGCCGCATCTGGCGAGTTGCGTGGATGACATTGCTTTCCTGCCCGCTATGGTGGCCACATCCAATGTTCACGGTCCGGCGACGTTTATGCAGACCACAGGATTTGTGTTACCGGGATTTCCGAGTATGGGCGCATGGGCCAGTTATGGTCTGGGCAGTATGAACGACTCTTTGCCGACCTTTGTTGTGTTGCCCGATGCACGGGGTTTTGGTCCGGGTGGCCCCAAGAACTGGAGCGCGGGTTTCCTGCCTTCCAGTCATCAGGGCACCCTCATTCGTCCCAGTGCGGAAAATCCCATTGCGGATCTTTTTCCACCAGACGAAAAGTACATCCAGGGTGATACGGATGCCGATGGTCTTGAACTGCTTGCGCAACTCAATCATAAACACATGGCGAATCGTGCAGGGGATTCGCGCCTGGATGCGCGCATCAAGAGTTACGAATTGGCCGCGCAATTACAATTGTCCGCACCCGAGGTGCTGGACCTGAAAGGGGAAAGCGCAGCGACGAAGAAGCTGTATGGGCTGGACGACCCGGTGACCGAAGACTTTGGTCGGAACTGCCTGGTGGCCCGTCGGCTACTCGAAAGGGGCACGCGCTTTGTGCAACTCTGGAGTGGTGCGGACAATGCTTTTCCCCGTCGGAACTGGGACTCTCATGAAGACCTGGAAAAAGATCATGGCGAGATGGCTATGAGCATGGATAAACCCGCAGCGGCCTTGCTGAAAGATTTGAAGGCGCGGGGGATGCTGGACGATACCATCGTAATCTGGACGACCGAGTTCGGGCGTATGCCCTGTAGTCAGGGCAACAAAGGGCGGGACCATAATCCCTTTACCTTTACGTCCTGGGTGGCGGGTGGCGGCATCAAGGGCGGTGTGACCTATGGGGCCAGTGACGAATGGTCGTACAAGGCGGTTGAGAATGTAACGTATTGTTACGATCTCCATGCCACGGTGTTACATGCACTGGGCATTGACCATGAGCGACTGACCTATCGCCATAACGGCATTGACCGTCGGCTCACCGATGTCCACGGGCATGTAATTGGTGAAATATTAGCGTAATGGGATAGACTCGAATATTGTGTACTAAAGAGGGGAAATGGTTTTATGGGTAGTCCAACAATTAAACACGATCTGGAAATTAAATTTGGTAGTGAATATGGGCAGGAAGAAGAACAGGCCATGCTCGCGGTGTTGCGCCAGAACGCGCCCACCAGTGGCAATGCGTGCATCCAGTTTGAAAAGGACTTCGCGGAATATTGCGGGACCAAGTATGCACGGTGTGTGAGTAATGGTACCGCTGCATTGTTTATGTCTATGGTGGCCCTGGACATCAAGCCGGGTGACCGGGTGATTACGACGCCCATGACCTGGATTGCCACACCAGCAGCAGCGGTGACCCTGGGAGCGGCAGTCGATTTTGTGGACATTGATCCCGATACCTACAACCTGGACGCGACGCAGCTGGAAGCAGCCATTACGCGTAACACCAAGGCGATTATTCCGGTGCATCTCTATGGTCAATGTTGCGACATGGACGCTATTCTTGAAATCGCCAACAAGCATGGCATTCCTGTGGTGGAGGATGCCGCCCAGGCGGTGGGCGCAGCCTACAAGGGGCGCAAGGCAGGGAGTATGGGCACGACGGGCTGCTTCAGTTTTCACGAGCAGAAAAATATGTCGACCCTGGGCGAGGGCGGTATGGTGGTGACGGACGACCCGGAATTGTTCGAGCGTATCGCCCTGTACCGGTCGCACTGCACGCGGGTTCATGGGGCCAGCACGAAGTATTGCAGCCTGGACGAAGATAAATTCCCCAAGGGCAAGGCGTTCTGGTGGCAGGATTTTGATGATTGCGGGTATAACTTTCGTATGACCGATATGCAGGCTGCTGTGGGAATCGAGCAGTTGAAGAAGCTGGATGGCCTGAATGCACGGCGTGCGAAAAATGCCACCTATCTCAATGCGGGTCTGTCGTCCGTACAAGGTCTTACACTGCCCACGACCCTGGACGGTAACCTGCACAGCTACCATCTCTATCCCGTCATGATCGACCCGGTGGCCTATGGCATGAACAAGGTCGATTTTGTCTATGCCATGCTCCACAAAAAAGGCATCAAGGTGGGCACCCACTACAATCCGCTACACTGGTCCACGGCCTTTAAGTCGCGGGGCTTTGAAAAGGGACAGTTCCCCAATGCGGAAAAAGTAGGCGAATGTCTGGTTACCCTGCCCTTAAACCCGCGACAGTCTCAAGAAGCCCTGGACTACCTGATTAAGAGCATTGTGGAATTGAAACAATAACCCAGAAAGGCGATCTGTTGCGCGGCTTATCACTGCTATCGATACTCTTGCTGGGTGTATTGCCATTCAATGCCACAGGGGATATGGGCGTACCCCTGCCCGGCACAGAACGTCTCACGCTGGATGGCGATATAGCCATGCACATGCTCGATGGTATGCACACCTACATCGATGGGCTCCTGATGCAACGCGTTGAAGCGCGCATGGCACACTGGAAAGCACTCTTCGCCGGGGAAGAGGTAGAAAAGGCCCTGAATGATAAGCGTGGTCAATTGCGTACTATCCTGGGTGCGATGGATGAGCGCGTTCCGGCGACTATGGAAACCCTTGCGGAACCGGGACAGGAAGGCCCCGTCGCTACAGGGAAGAACTATAAAATTTATGCCGTGCGCTGGGCCGTATTGCCCGGTGTTTACGGCGAGGGCTACCTGCTGGAGCCGGATACCTTTTGTGGCGCGTCACTCGTCGCACTTCCTGATGCCGATGAAACGCCTGAATCCATACTTGGGCTGGCCGGGGAAGCCCACACGACCTACCCGCTACGCTTTGCCGAAGCGGGGTATCGGGTGCTGGTCATGGATTTGGTCAATCGGGAGAACACCTGGTCTGGTCATCCCGAGGTGCGCATGACGAAGCAGCCCCACCGCGAATTTATCTATCGCGGGGCCTACGAGATGGGCCGCCACATCATTGGCTATGAAATCCTGAAGGTCGAAGCCGCTATTGATTGGCTCAAAGAAAAAGCATCTGATACAAAGCTCGGCCTTGTGGGCTATGCCGAAGGCGGCATGCTGGCCCTATACACCGCAGCATTGGATATGCGTGTAGACGCCACCATGGTGTCGGGTCATTTTGGCCCCCGCGAACGTCTATGGAAAGAACCCATTTATCGAAACGTGTGGTCCCTACTCAACGACTTTGGTGATGCAGAAGTCGCTGCCATGATTGCGCCCCGTCAGCTCATCATTGATAACCAGACACCCACAAAGATCGACACCCCGCCCTACAGTAACGAAAAGTACTACGGTACTGCACCTGGTCAATTGCAGCATGCCTCCAACGAATCTGTACAGGTTCTTGTGCAACAGGCAAGGGCCTACGCAGATCTGGGGATATACGAAGACTGGATTCATTTCCTGGAGGGCCCAGCACTCCGCCCAGACCTGCTTAACGAAGCTTTGGGTGGTGCCGAACTGGGAAATAGTACAAGTGCGCAGCCTACAACTCACCCAATGCCCGACCCTTCTGCACGCATGCAACGCCAGGTGGAGGGCATGCTGGACTGGACGAAGCACATCATGGAAGAGGCCCCATTTGCGCGCGAGAAGCTATGGAAGCAAGCCGACATGACTTCGGTGGAAACCTGGGAAGCGAGCACAGCGAAGTTGCGCGAATATTTTCACAAGGACATTATCGGTGCGCTGCCCGAGAGTACCGTGCCCCTGCATCCACGTACCCGCGAGGTGTACAACACGGATGCTTATACCGGGTACGAGGTGGTGCTGGATGTGCATCCTGAAGTCATCGCTTACGGTATCCTGCTTGTGCCCCACGATTTAAAACCCGGCGAGCAACGTCCCGTGGTGGTGTGTCAGCATGGTCTCGAAGGTCGTCCACAGGATGTGGCGAGTCCCGAAATTGATAATCCTTATTACGGGCAATATGGCTGTAAGTTGGCGGAGGAAGGCTTCATTGTCTACGCACCGCAGAACCCCTATATCCATTACGACCACTTCCGCACCATTCAACGCAAGGCCAACCCGCTGGGGCTGTCTCTGTTCTCATTTATTGTTGCTCAACATCAGCGAACCCTGGACTGGCTGAAGACCTTATCCTTTGTCGATGAAGAGCGTATGGCGTTTTATGGGCTGAGTTATGGGGGTAAAACCGCCATGCGTGTCCCGGCAATATTGGAAGATTATTGCTTGTCCATTTGCTCCGGTGATTACAACGAATGGATCTGGAAAAATGTATCCCGTCGCAGCAAGTACAGCTACTTATTCACGGGCGAGTATGAAATGTTCGAGTGGAACCTGGGCAATACCTTTAATTATGCTGAAATGAGTTGGCTTATATGCCCGCGGCCCTTTATGGTAGAGCGTGGCCATGGTGATGGTGTCGCTCCGGACGAATGGGTGGGCTATGAATATGCTCGCACCCGGAATCGCTATGACTTATTAGGCCTGGGAGACGAGACAACTATCGAGTATTTTGATGGTCCCCATAAGATTCATGGCGTGGGTACGTTTCAGTTTTTGCATGAAAAATTAAAGTTCCCCAAGGAACTACCATAAATCCAAAGGAGTACTTCGTGAATACACGACTACTTAACGCAGTATGCTGCGTACTAATTATGCTGTGCACAACCGTATGCGCAGCGCCGGACATTGACTTCACCATCGCCGATGGCTTTCAGTTGGAGACCGTACTCAAGGAACCGGATGTGCGTCAGCCGTTATGCCTCAACTTTGACGAACGGGGTCGGCTTTGGGTGACGCAATACCTGCAGTTCCCCTTTCCCAAGGGCCTCAAGGTTATCGGTCATGACAATTACTGGCGTATTCAGTACGATAACTTTCCACCGACAGCACCACCCAACCACGAAGAGGGACTGGACAAAGTCACCATCTACGAAGACACGAATGGCGATGGAAGTTTTGATAGTCAGAAAGATTTTGTCACGGGACTGAGTATCACCACCTCAGCCCTGCCGGGGCGGGGTGGTGTGTGGGTACTCAATCCACCGTACCTGCTCTTTTATGCGGATGCAGATGGCGATGATGTGCCCGATGGTGACCCGGTAGTACATCTGGCGGGATTCGGCCTGGAGGATATGCATGCGGTAGCCAATGGCCTGCGCTGGGGTGCAGATGGTTGGCTCTATGGCTATCAGGGATCCACGACCACAGCGACCATCACCCGTCCGGGCATGGATGATGTAGGGCTGCATTTTAAAGGACAGAACCTGTGGCGGTATAACACCGAGGACAAACGTTTCGAGTTGTTCGGAGAAGGGGGCCACAACAACTTCGGCATTGCCATGGACGCGGAAGGGCGCATGTTCACCGGGAGCAACGGCGGTCTTCTCGGTTTTCACGCGGTCCAGGGCAGCTACTACTGGAAGAGCTGGGCCAAGCACGGTGAGCTGACCAATCCCTATGCCTACGGTTTTTTCCCGGGGATGGAAGACCATAGTTCACGACCGAAACTTTCGCAGGGCATGGTCTCTTATGATGCGCCTCAGTTTCCGGCAGAGTACCAGGATTACCTATTTACCCTGCGCGCACTGAAGCGCTGTGTTGATGGTTTCGAATTGAAACCCAAAGGATCCACCTACTCTTCCCACGAAAAGTTTCAATTGCTGGGAACGGATGACCCGAACTTCCGTCCGGTAGGCATGACCCAGGGGCCGGACGGCGCGCTGTATATCGCGGACTGGCACGACACCAATATCACCTGGAGCGTGTCTGCTGAAAGTGATCGCATCATGCGCGAGACTGGCCGGGTCTATCGGGTTAGCTATGGCGAGAACGTACCCTGGAAGCCCTTTGATATGGCGAAGTCCAGCACAGCCGAAGTAGTTGAATACCTGAAACATGACAACAAGTGGTACAGACAAACCGCGCTACGCATCCTCTATGACCGGAAGGATAAGAGCGTAATCCCTGCATTGGAAACCCTGCTCTGGGAGAACGAAGGACAAATCGCACTGGAAGCCTTGTGGGCACTCAATGCCTGTGGCGGATTTGATTTTGCACTTGTGGAAAAGGCCCTGGACCACCCTAATCCCCACGTGCGTCGCTGGACCATTCAGTTACTGGGCAATGACCATGAAATCAATAGCGCAATTCTGAACAAGTTAAATCTTATCGCGCAAAAGGAAAGCGATCTACAGGTGCGTAGTCAACTGGCGAGTACCGCAAAACGGTTGAAGCCCCAAGATAGTAATTCATTGCTATGCAGGCTTATCGGGATGGATCAGGATGCAGAAGACCCCCACATTCCCATGTTGCTGTGGTGGGCTATTGAGGGACAGATTCGCCAGGACAGAGAAGCCGTGCTGGCATTATGCACCGGGTGGCTCAAGGATACAGGCGGAAAAACATTTAACGACGTAATCATCCCTCGCCTCGGTCAGCGTTTTACCCAGGATAAAACCGAAGAAGACTTTCAAACGTGCGCAACCCTGCTACAGGCCTTTGACGCACCGGAGCAACGACAAGCATTTCTAGGGGGTATCGCCAATGGACTGGGTCAGGGCACAAATCACAAAGTGCCCGAAGCATTGCGTGATGCCCTTGCAGCATTGCTGGAAGACGATCCGGGGAATACGCAACTGCTCATCATCGCAGCACGTCTGGGCAATACGGATATCTTTGATAAGGCCGTCGAGATGATTAAGGATACTGCGGTGGACAAGGGACAGCGGCTGGCCCTTATCAAGCTCCTTGGTGAAGAGCACTACAGCCCTGCGCTGGATTCGTTGCTCACTATATTTCAGGGAGCGGAGGGGGATGATGTGCGGGGTGCGGCCCTGAGCGCAGCGCAGCAATTTAATGACGAAGCGGTGGTCAGGGTCTTACTGGAGCGATTGGCACAAGGCGACAGCCTCAAGTCGCGTATTGCAGGTGCATTGGCATCGCGCAAGACCTGGGCAACGTCCATGCTCCAGGCGGTGGACACAGGCACTATACCCGTGGACTATGTTGCCCGTGATTTACTGACCAACCTGGCGGCACAAAATGACCCGGCTATTGACGCGCTGGTCCACAAACACTGGGGCACTATCCGCACCAGCCCCGACGAGAAAATGGCCCAGGTCAATGCGGCATGGGCCACGGTAAAGAACGGTCCTGGCTATGCACGGGCAGGTATCAAAGTCTACGAAGAATCCTGCGGGAAGTGTCACGTACATCTGGGTATAGGGCGCAAGGTCGGTCCGGATATTACCGGACTGAACCGGAAGGATTCCTGGGACTTTACCACCAATGTCATCGACCCCAGTCGCTCGGTGTTACCCGAATACACGGGCATGACCTTTACGATTCTGGGTGAGGATGATGGTCTTGGCGGGCTGGAAGAACAGATTATCACCGGATTTCTTCTGCGCGAGGTCAACGATGAAATTACCTTTGTCGATTCCGCGGGTAACGAAATGAATGTTCCTTTGTCGAAGGTTAAATCCATGGAACCCATGACGTTGTCGGTCATGCCCGAGGGCCTGCTGAGCAGTATGGGGGACCAGGATCTCCGTGATCTCTTTGCCTTTATTCAGGCAGACACGTTACCAGAGAAATAAATACCGCACTATCGGGGTTAACCTTCCCACAGTTACGTTTGAAAGGACCCCGGTAATGAGAATAAATGCCACCCTACTTGCTATAGTTTTTTTAGTTTCGAGTGGCAGTGCCCACGGCAAAGCAATTCAATGTGTAGAGAACTTTGACGTTGAGCGCTATCTGGGTACCTGGTACGAAATTGCTCGTCTTGACCATTCCTTCGAGCGGGGCCTGGATGAAGTCACCGCAACCTATTCCTGGAATGAAAATGGAACCATTAAAGTCACGAACCGGGGCTATGACACAAAAAAAGAAAAATGGAATGAGGCTGTAGGTAAAGCCAAATTCAAGGGCGAAGAAGATATTGGTGCGCTCAAGGTCTCCTTTTTTGGTCCCTTTTATGCAGGCTACAACATTGTCGCGCTTGATGAGGATTACAGCCATGCGCTGGTCGCCGGACCCAACACCAAGTATCTATGGGTCTTGTCGCGCACATCCGAAATGGATGAAAAAGTCTATTCGCAGCTACTGAAAAAAGCGACTGAAATGGGTTATGACACCAGCAAGTTAATTCAGGTTAAACACACAACGGAACAAGCCGAGTCAAGCCCAGAATCATGATTGGTATTGTTCTGTTCCGAAATGATTTAAGACTCAACGATAATCCGGCATTGTTTCAGGCAAGTAAGAACTGCGAAGAAATCATCCCTGTCTTTATCCATGATCCTGTATCACGC
>CALAXS010000177.1 GCA_937895305.1 uncultured bacterium | reverse complement strand
TTTTAAGGATTTGCTCAATGGAACTCCTCTTTAAAGCGTGTGCGATTTTTGGCTCAATCATACTGATTTTGCAAACACTTATGAACTTCTTTGGACTCGATGCCGAAGCAGAAGATATTGCAGATATTGGTGATGATCTGGAGATGGGGGATGAGTACCTCGATACCCATGCGGTATCCACCTACTTTTTCGGCATTCTCAGCTTTCGCTCCGTTATTGCAGGTATCGCATTCTTCGGTATCGGTGGCCTCATAGGGGTTTCCGCAGGATTTCCCCCCATAATCAGTATTTGGTTTGGCATAGGCATGGGACTCCCCGCCATGATTCTCGTCGGCTTACTCATGCAAGTTATGTACAAACTGAAATCCGACGGTTCACTCAACATGAACAATGCTATAGGTTCCCAGGGTACTGTCTACCTCGGAATCCCCGAAAACAATACCGGTATCGGTAAAGTCACCATATCCATCCAAAACAGAACGCTGGAACTCAATGCAGTAACCATGGAAGAAGAAGCCATAACGACGGGCACACTCATCGAAGTGTGTGAATTAATTGATCAAAATACAGTTCAGGTAAAAAGAAAGTAACAATAACCACAAAGTAGGGGAGTTAAAGACCATGTCTCCAGAATTATTAATAGCCGCAGCAGTTGCCCTGTTCGCCATTCTCATCTTCTCGATGATCCTGCTCCTGAGCAAACGATACAAACGTTGCCCCAGTAACCGGATCCTTGTCATCTACGGTAAAGTCAACAAAGGGCAAAGTGCAAAATCCATTCATGGTGGCGCAGCATTTGTAATCCCCCTGCTGCAAGATTTCGATTACCTCAGCCTCGAACCTATACAGATTGAGGTTCCCTTACGCGATGCCCTATCCATGGAAAACATCCGCGTCAGCGTACCCTCTGTCTTTACCGTCGCAATCGGTACCCAGCCCGACATGATGAACAACGCCGCTATCCGCCTCCTTGGTCTCAATGTTGCTGCCATCCGAAAACAAGCAGAAGACATTATTTTTGGACAGATGCGTCAAGTAATTGCATCCATGAATATTCAGGATATTAACCGCGACCGCGAGCAATTTCTTATCAACATCCAGACCAACCTCGAACCCGAACTTAGAAAAATTGGTATGGTGCTCATCAACGTGAACATCACCGACATTACCGACGAATCCGGTTACATCGAAGCCATCGGTAAAAAGGCAGCTTCCGAAGCCATTCAACGCGCACGTGGCGACGTGGCCGACGAACTGAAAAAAGGCGAGATACGCGTAGCCGAAGCCCAACGAGACCAGGCCGTGCAGGTTGCTGAAAACACCAAACTCAAAGAAATTGGCATGCGCGAGGCCCAACGTGAACAGGCAGTGCGCATTGCCAACCTGACCAAAGAACAATCCGTAGGCGAACAAGAAGCCGCCTACGAACAGGAAATTAAAATTAAAGAGGCCGAAAAGGCCAAGCGTGTATCCGTCGCCGAAGCCGATGCCCGCTCTATCGAAGGTGAAAATACTTCCCAGGCTGCGGTTGCCATCTCCAATGCTGCACTCGAAATACAACGTGCTGAATCGTACCAACTCAGTCAGACCAAAACAGAAGAAGCCAAGGCTGCCGTGCTTGAAGCCAAGAACCGGGCCCTTGCAAAAGCAGCCCTGGCCGAAGCCGAACGTGTCGAAGCCGAACACCGTGCCCAGCTCGAAGCCACCGCTAAAGCCAGAAAAGCTGAGACCATCGTAGAAGCTGAAGCTGAAGCCGAAAAAATGCGTGTCGAAGCCGAAGGTGAAGCGTCCGCCATCTTCGCTAAACTCGAAGCCGAAGCAAAAGGCCAATACGAAATCCTCGCCAAGAAAGGTGACGGCCTTCGCCAGATTGTCGACGCTTGTGGCGGTGCAGACGAAGCCTTCAAAATGCTCCTCCTCGAAAAAATTGAATCTCTCGCAAAAAGCTCCGCTGAAGCTATCTCCAATATTAAATTCGATAAAGTCATTGTCTGGGAAAATGGCGGTAAAAACGGCGAAGGAAGCACTGCCGGATTCCTCAACAATCTGGCCAACACCATGCCACCCATGCTTCAGGTACTCAAGGATATTGGTGGTATTGAAATCCCCGAATCAATCGCAAAAATCGTTGAAGACCCGAAACCCGAGTCCGAAAAAGCAACCGTTGCTACAGCGACAAAATCGACTGATACCCAGGCCGATACGGAATCAGCCGTTGCCCCCAAAGAATCTCCATCAAAATAACCAATTAAAGACGAACACCCCGGATACACCTATCGTGTCCGGGGTTTTCTATTCCTTCTCCCCAAACGCACCCTTATCCAGAAAACGCACTACCTGCGCCAGCGTATCCGGGTGATTCATGATCAACGTGTGCAATGCCCGCACGGAGATCCAGTCCTTCATCCCTTCCAGCTTTGTCGATTCCACCCCTACTACGCCATCGTCATCTCCCGGTATCAAGGGGTTCCAGCCGCCCTCGGTGCCTTTTGCGCCAGCAATAATCCCCACGTCACACTTAGGCGTACCCAGCGTCTGCACCGCAGCCTCCATCTTCTTACCCAAATCTTTGCCCACCGGGCCCAGAATATATTCACTCGGCCACCACCCCAATAATAAATCCGCCATGACCGCACCCTGATTCGGCGGGCCCATCATCACCACCCGCGTCTCCACTGGCAAGGTCTCATATTGTGTCAACACCCCTCGTGCCAGAATACCGCCCAGACTATGGGTCACCCAATCCACCCGCTCAAAATCTTCCCCTGTACTTTCATACACCGCCTTTAACTGGGCTACCAATGAACCCAGGTCCGTCTGTGCACTCGGATACCCCACGTCATACACCGTGTACCCATTCGCCTCCAGATGCGCCTTCATGGTCGACAGAGAATCCTTCGACCGGATATAGCCATGGACCAGCAGGCACGCTTTCTTCGTCTCTATTTTCACTTTACCTGTCGCAATCACATCCGCCAACGCCCCATCACACTCTTCTCGACTTCCCCAGGACCTGCGCACCATCCCCCCATCCAGCAAACGGCAATGCCCCGTCAAGACATGCTGCTGAATTCGCCACGCCCCATAAAAACGAAGATCCCCCCAAAACTGTTTTCCCCCCAAAGTTTTCGTTGGAATATTCGGTGGCATCTATTCTGACTCCTCCTTCTTGAACTCTGCCTCAAAGGCTTCCAACGCACCAATAAATGATTCCGTCATGGGGAATTCACCCGGATAATCCATCCATTGCGGTTCCGAATGCAAAAAGACAACCCACCCGCCGGGCTTTTTATATCGGTTAGGCCGCTCAATCAGTACCGGTATTTTTAGATGAACATTCGATCCCACCGGAGCTACTTTCACAGTGTTCTCCAAAAACCATCCAAGATTACTATGCATGTAATAGAGAAAATCACTGCCA
>CALAXS010000176.1 GCA_937895305.1 uncultured bacterium | reverse complement strand
CTGATACGTGGCAGACAGGAGGATTTGGCGATGAAGTGCCTTTATGGACCAGCCTTCCTCAACAAATTTCAGCGCTAACCAATCCAGTAGCTCCGGGTGGCTGGGAGCTTCTGAGCGGGTACCGAAATCGCTGGGTGTGTTGACCAGGCCCCTCCCGAAGTGCCAGTTCCATACGCGGTTTACCAGGACACGGGCAGTGAGTGGATTGTCGGGGCTTGCAATAGCACGTGCCATTTCAGCACGTCCACTACCTTGTGTGAAGGGCTTTCTATCGGGGCCACTCAGTAGTTCAAGAAACTGCCTGGGAACCACCGGGCCTGGATTGGCCGGGTCGCCACGGTGAAAGATGCGGGGTGGTGTTGGATCTGGTTTGTCGACCATGAGCACTGTGTAGGGTGGTGCCTTCTCCGCACTGATAATCCACCGATCAATTTCAGCCTGCAGGTTGGATAACTCTACACGGGCAGGTTCTGCAAACATCCGTTCCAGATCGACACTGGCCCCGTCTGGTACACGTATAGGTGAATCAGGAGCGATCATGACCTGGCGAATTTGCTCACGTTCTGCATCGGGTAATGCTGCCGGGGCCTCTCCCCCATCTGTTTTTGCCATCTCTTGAAGCAGAAGCCACTGGTCGTCAACCGCCTTGAATACAGTGGCATAGGCGATGACTATATCATCAAAGCTTCGTGGTAGTGGATCAGAAAGTGCGGTGCGTAGCGCTATATTAACGGGATTTGTTGGCTGGTACAGCAGGGCTTGTGCCTGTTGCTGTATTTCATCCTTGGATAACCCGGCAAACTGATTCCAGATTCCGAATATGGGGTCCGCCTCCCCCTTTTGCTTTATATAGGTGGCCCAACGGCGGACAATGGTAGGATTCAAGTCATCCTCATTGAGTATTTCATAAAAGTCATCCGTAGGTAGACTGTCTGCACTGGGTGTTGCCTTGATATAACGGGCAACCTGCGCACGGAGACGGGTTTCCAGTGCCCGACTTTTTGCTTCGAAAGTATCGTGCATTTTTTTCTCGCGCTTCTGCATTTCCTCTGCAAAAACTGCATACTGCGCATCTTCCAGATCCTGTGGATTGATAGGGGTAAGACGCTCTGAGCTTGCAGAGAATACACCATAGAGGGCGTAGTAATCCTCGATGGGTACCGGGTCGAACTTGTGATCATGGCACCGGGCACAATTGACGGTTAATCCCATAAAGCCACGGGTGACTACATCGATGCGATCGTCGATGATGTCTGTTTTTACACCCAGGAAACGTTGACCGAGCGTAAGAAAACCCATGGCTGCCAAGTCTTCACGTTCTTCGCTGGTCGCTATTTCATCCGCAGCCAGTTGGAGACGTATAAACCGATCATAGGGCATGTCATTATTCAATGCCCCGACAACCCAATCACGGTAGGTGTGGCTATGGGTGAATGTAAATTCTTCTCTGCCGTAGACATAACCTTTGGTGTCGGCATACCGCGCAACATCGAGCCAGTGCCGGGCCCAATGCTCACCATACCGGGGGGAAGCCAGGTAACGATCAACCAGCTTTGCATAGGCATCAGGCTCCTGATCATTGATAAAGGCTTCCACTTCATCCGGGCCGGGTGGCAGTCCCAGCAGGTCATAGGAGAGGCGGCGAATGAGGGTGTGTCGATCCGCCTGCGCAGCAGGTTGAATGCCCTGTGCTTCAAGGCGGGCCAGAATAAAATGGTCCATATCTGTTTTGGGCCAGGCCGGGTTCTCAACGGTGGGTAGGGCCTTGGGCGTTGGACGTTGGAATGCCCAATGTTTACGAGCTTCCGCCATAAGGTCCAAGGGTACATCGGTTTCTGGAAAGGGGGCGCCCTGTTGAATCCAGGCCTGAAAATCAGCCACGACCTGTGGTGCTAAGGCCGCTTTCGGGGGCATCTGCAAATCCGGATTTGCATAGCTAATCGCTTCCAGGAGCAAAGACTGTTCAGGATTTCCGGGTACAAGTGCTGCTTTACCCGATGCACCCCCTTTTTGCAGGGCCACAGCGGAATCCAAATGGAACCCACCTTTAAGTTCCTCGGCAGCATGACTGTGGCAGGCATAACAATGCTCCACAAGTACCGGCCGGATCTTTTGCTCAAAGAAATCTTCCGGTGTTGCAGCGGCAAAGGAGGCTAGAAGCATACTGGCTATGCTGATGTAGAAAAAGTTTTTCATGACACCGCGTAATGTTTCGCTACCTTACGGATTGCGTGTGCGGTCTGGCGCATTTGTTCCTCTGTATTGGACTCATGGATAACCACGCGCATCCCAGATGTTAATATGGCCTCTGCCTCCGGGACTTCTTCCTTCGTGTAATCCATGTCTGTCAGCCCCAGATCCTTCACGGGCCACTGCCCATTAAAGAAGGCGTGATTGAGGAACACCTCGTTACGGTGTAAGGGCACGGCAATGTATCCCGGACTACAGGCCACACCCTCTGCACTTAAAGCTTTATAAAAGGTTGCGCGATTACAGGAGAACGCGGCCGGGTCCATGCGGAACATGTAGAACCAATATACGCAGCGATTTCCAGGAGTCACTTCATGGGGTGCAATACCGGGGATACCCTGAATTTCTTTCGTCAGTAAGTCACCTAGATGAGCACGGGTACTGGCGATTTCCTCCAGTCGTGTCAGCTGACCCGCCACCACAGCCGCCTGGGTCTCACTCATTCGATAATTGGTGGCAAAGCCCTGCCATGCCCGGTCTGTCCGGTTAAAGCCCTTGTCCCCACACAATTGAAGTTTGGGCCCATAGACAGGGTGACTCGATGCCACTACACCGCCATCCCCGCAGGTGATATGCTTGGAGTTCTGTAGGGACCAGCATCCAATGTCCCCAATAGTGCCGATAGGTTCGCCCTGATACTGGGCGCCCCAGGCCTGGGCACAATCTTCTATCAACACGAGCTTGTGCTTGTCCGCTATGGCGCGCAGTGCTTTCATATCACTGGGATTTCCTGCCAGATGGACCGCAATGATGGCCTTGGTCTTTTTCGTAATGTGACGCTCTACATCAGCGGGGTCGAGGGTTAATGTCGATGGACCCAAATCGGCAAAGACGGGAACCCCCTGCTGATAAATCACGCCTATAACCGTGCCAATATCACTCACAGTCGATGTAATCACTTCATCACCAGGTTGAATCCCCGCAGCATTCACGGCAATGTGCAACGCGGCGGTACCTGAAGAGCAGGTCATCACATGCTCTAAACCCGTTAAGGCCTGGAACCGTTCTTTCAGGATATTCGTCTGGGGACCGCCCCAATAGAAGAGGGCATCCTGCTGAATTGCCGCATCTAACTGTGCTCGCTCTGGTGCACCAAAACGAGGGGCTTTGGTCGAGGTTGCTGTGACTGCTTTCTCCCCGCCATCAATGGCCAGCTTCTCTGGCGTTGCTGCACCTGCACTGCCCTGGGCTGCCAAAATCCCGGCCACGGTCATTCCCGCAGAAGCACTTAAAAAATCACGTCGGTCAATATCTTGATTGCTGGACATATTTTGTTCTCCCAGTGTTACGCCAATAATGCACGCGCGTTGTTTGTTGTAATCGCTTCCAATTCCGTATCGCTCAATGGCGATTCACTTAATTTCAATAATGAGGATTCATAATAAAAAAGTGGGCTATGGGTGCCCAACAGTAAATGTTCTACAGGAATTTGTTTGCGTATACTTTCGATTCCCGATGTGCCTTCCAGCCAGGCAATATCATAATCTACCTGACCCGTATCGACCAATGCATCAATGGCCTTGCCCCGTATCGCACGAAAGGCATTGAGGAGCATGACCCTCGCATTGGGAATTCCCGCCAGCACTTCCACAAGGGGTGTAGTGTCCACATGCTCCACCCGCATCAGGGGGTGCATCATTCGTTCATCTTCCATAGTGACTGCCAACTGCACAATTAGATTGCGCTCTGCCGCGTTTTGAAGCAAGACTTTAAACTTTGGATCGTCCAGCGTGTAGCCATGGTAGTTCGGGTGCAGTCGTATACCCCGCATGCCATGGATTTCGTCACAACGTCGTACATCTTCTTCCCAGTTTGGTAAGGTGAGATTCACACTGCCAAAGGCCAAGGCTTCCACACCATTCACCATTGCACACTGATCAGCCAACCGGGCATTCACCCCAGCAATATCCTTATGAAACAATCCTTCCAGATTCCCCAGCCAAACGGATTCAATACCATGGTGACCCAGCTTGGGAAGTAACACATCCATATCGGCACAGGGTAAATTCCGAAATGGCCAGGTGCCTATGGAAACATTCACATCAATCACAGTGCCACCCCCTTCCGTGCCAGTGCGGGTGTTAAAATGCCTTTCAGGTTGGTAGTGAATATCTTGGCTTTCGCTGTATCTGAAATCCGCGCACCATAAACCTTCGCCAATTGAGACCCATAGCTTCGGCCCGGAATGTCGCTACCGAAGAGGATTCTATCCTCACCCAACTCACGCACGGCCATCTCGGCAAATCCAGCGGTGGGATCACCACCGCCCAAATCGGCATACACATTCCCATAGGGCGCTATAGCGCGAATACCCTGCTCCCAGTCCCCGCCCGTATGTCCACAGATAAACGTCGCCTTCGGGTGACGTGCTGCCAGGCGGGCCAGTTCAACCGCCGTCGATTCACCGGGAAGGTTTCCCGAAACCTTACGCCAGGTATGTTGAAAGATAGGCGCATCCAGCGTTATGGCACGTTCCACAATGGCATCCACTTCAGGGGTGTCACAGTGTTGGGCCACCCACAACTTGATTGCGACCATGGGCCCTTTCCTCACACAACGTTCCAGTTCTGCCAGGCTTATATCCAAATGTTTGGGGTTTAAATACACAAAGCCAAAAGCCCGCGATGACCATGCTTTCAGCGCATCGAGTATTTCATCATTGGCCTTGCGTAGCTGTTCGGGCGTTGGATCCTGCTGAAAGGTGCTTCCCATAAATATGCACAGGCGCGCCACCCCCATCAGGTCTGCCAGCGCCACCATTTGCTCCACACGCTCTGCAGGGGTTCCACTATAGCCTGAGATGTGGCAATGTCCGTCCCAGATTTCCATTAGTTGCGCTCCCGGATTAAAGGGCGATTATGGGGTATCTCCGAACGGAAATCACCCAGACTGCTCCAGTATAAATGTCGATTTAAATCCACCTCGGCCATTGTCACCGTCCCCCACTCCTCAGCCTTGGCAATGACCTGCCCTTCGTGATCGAAAATGCCGGTTATCATCCAGTCATAGGTATTATCTGAATAGGTGCTGCTCACCACATAGACATGATTTTCGCAGGCCCGCGCTGCTGCCAGCATGGGGTTGCACCCGGCCACGGGAAATGCGATGACCTCCGCGCCATTGTTACTCAATTGTCGCGCTACCTCCGGGAAAAAACCGTCGTAACAGATCATCATGCCCACCTTGCCAAAGCGCGTGTCAAAAACCGGGTAGGTCTCGCCCGGAAATATACCCATGTCAATTTCAGTCCGCGGCAGGGTGACTTTACGATACTTGCCTACAATCTCTCCATCGGGGCCAATCAAAACAGATACGTTATAGATAACGCTATCTTCCCGCTCCACCAACCCGACCACCAGATAAAGGTCATGTTCCTTCGCAAGAGTGCCAAAATACGCCGTCGAAGGCCCCGGGATGGACTCAGCCACATCCGCATAACTTAATCCATTGGATGCACAGGTCAAGGTCTCTGGCAAGACCACCACATCCGCATCGAGTTTCGCTGCCTCTGTAATGAGTGGTGCAAACTGGCGGCAATTTTCTGCGGCAGTAGTGCCACCCTTGGGGCGATAATGCACCGAGGCCAGTTTTACCATGCGTTTTTCTGGAGCATCACAGTTCGTGAATTCAACGGAAGCCCATTCCGCTTTCCCTTTTGATGCCCAACGAAAATGTAGCTCTACAATTGCCTTGGTTGCTTTGGGTGGCGCAAGGAGAATCTCTTCCACAGTGGTCCATCCCGCACCATTGGTTGCGCCATCCCGTGGGTATTCGGGTTCTGCGGTCGGCAATCGGTCCCCGGCATAACTTTTCGCTCCTTCAAAGGCATGCTGTACGACACGATCGCCATCATCGCGCCAAATCACCCTCGTCAGGGCCGAACGTCGTGGCGACTCTACATTGCTCAGTTTGCGAAGTGCATAGAATCGGTAATGTTGTCCCCCCTCAACCGGAAAAGTCTTCACCCATCGACCATCCAGTCCTGGTCGTTTATCCGATTTAATCACCAACGCCCCCCTGGATTCAGGTCCACCCTTAGCTTTGAAGGAGAACGTAGGGCGTGTTTCCTCACGTACCGATACTGCTTCCCAGCCCACCGGTGTGTCAGACACCGCGAAAGCGGGTACGACCATCAATAGTACGAAGAATATAAGCTTTACGCTGTGCATCACACTACTCCGCAGGCCAG
>CALAXS010000175.1 GCA_937895305.1 uncultured bacterium | reverse complement strand
ATTCGGGCGCATCGAATTACCCGATTATCTATACAGGTGATCCTGAAGGGCGAACCCGTATCCTGGGCGCACAACTGCTCAACGATTTCAAACCCGTGACCGATGAATCCACACTCCGTCTCATGGATGAAGTCGCCAGGGAAGAGGTTGTTCAGGTAGATCTTAAGGCCCTGGGTATCACCGACTATGGCAGTCCCAAGGGCAACGGAATGGCCCTGTATTTTGGCGGCGAGCCTATGGCCCTCTCCCGCTGGCCCAACGAAGGCTTTGTGAACGTGGTGGATGTAAGTGACTATGATGGCCATGTGACGCATGGGCGTAAGGGGAGCAAGACGGGTAAGTTTATATACGATGATGAGCGCCCTGCCCGTTGGGTCAACGAAAAAGATCCCTGGGTGCATGGTTACTGGTTCTGGGACTGGTCTGATGAGCGCCAGCCTATCGCCAATATCGATACAGAAAATAAAACCCTGACCCTCGCCGAACCTTACCACAACTATGGCTACCGCAAAGGCCAGTGGTATTACGCCTATAACCTCTTGAGTGAGCTGGATACACCCGGTGAATGGTACATCGATCGGGATACGGGCCTCCTCTACTTCTGGCCTCCGGAACCTGTAGATGAAAACGAATGCCTGGTTTCGATTTCCAGTTCCATTTTAAAGTTAGCGGACGTGTCGCACATGACCTTCAGTAACCTGCACTTTGAAGGGACCCGGCACACGGCCATCACCATGCAGGGGGGGACGGAAAATCGTGTATCGGATTGTACCTTCCATAATATGGGTGCCAGTGCAGTCAGCATCGCCAACGGTACGAAGCATGGCGTTACGGGCTGCGAAATTTACAACATGGGCGGGGGCGGAATTCACATCAATGCGGGCGACCGCACAACCCTCACACCCGCAGGGAACTTCGCAGACAATAATCACATCCACCATTTTGGTCAGGTAAAGCGCGTATACCAGGCGGCTATCTCGCTCAATGGCGTGGGCAACAGCGCTGCCCATAACCACATCCACGATGCGCCCCACATGGCTATCGGCTTTGGCGGTAACGACCAGCTCATGGAATACAACGAAATCCATGACGTATGCCTCGAATCCAACGATGCCGGGGCTATCTATACCGGTCGTAACTGGACTATGCGTGGCAACGTGGTCCGTTACAATTATATGTACGACATCAACGGCTTCCGCGATGAAGGATGCGTGGGGGTCTATCTCGATGATATGTTCTCCTCCTGCGAAATCTATGGCAATCTGTTCGTCAATGTGTATCGTGCGGCATTCATTGGTGGCGGTCGCGATTGCACCGTGGAAAACAACATCTTTGTGAACTGCAAGCGGGGACTCCATATTGATGCACGCGCGCTGGGCTGGGCCCATGGACACTCCGACGAATGGATTGCAGAGCAAAAAGAGAAGGGCACCATCTCCGGTATTGCCTACGACAAGCCCCCCTACAGTGACCGCTACCCGATTCTTTCGGATATTATGAAAGGAGAGCCCGCCGCACCGGAGGGCAACCGCATCACCACCAACATCGCTATTGGCGAACCATGGGAAGACATTGAGGAAAAAGCACGTCCCTACCTCCATATAGAAAATAATCTCGTGGATGTTGACCCACTATTCGTGGATGCTGCGAATGGGGATTATCGCCTCAAGGAAGATTCCCCCGCCCACAAGATAGGGTTTAAGCCCTTGCCCTATGACAAGATGGGATTGCTGAAAAAGGAGTAAGATTCAACGTTGCTTTATTGCAAGGGGCGCTGCCCCAACGGTATCCCAATGTCCAGCCGGAGCATACACAGTGAGATTACCGTTTCTCTTTCCCAAGCTCTGCTTGGGAATGCATATCCCGGAGCTCTGCTCCGGAAAACAGGGGATCTCGACCCGAAATACTACGACTTCAGTCCCGACTTGGGTTAAGCATGCTGAAGCGGAGATTCCTGCCTCCGCAGGAATGACAAGTGTGCGCCAGTCGAAGCAAGTGTAGTTTGTCGCTCGCCTGGCTCATGTATCCCCAGTTTGAAATGTTACGGCGTTTTCATGTTTCCATGAAATG
>CALAXS010000174.1 GCA_937895305.1 uncultured bacterium | reverse complement strand
ACATAGGGCAATACTCATCCAGCGTAACCTTGTTGATGAGTTTCTTCTCATCGAAGAAAGGCACAAAGACCTGACCCCGCTGCGGTTTACCCCGCTCAGAGAATGCCTTAAGCGTCATCGTTCCCCGGCGTGAAGTGATTTTTACGTTATCACCATCCACAATACCCATTTCCTTGGCATCCAGCGGATGAATTTCTACATACGCACGTGGCATAGCGGTTCGTAATTGCTTGATTCGACCTGTCATCGTTCCCGAATGCCAATGCTCCAGCACACGCCCGGTACACAGCCAGTACGGATACATATCATCCGGTACTTCAGGCGGTGCTACATAGGGCCGAGCCCAGATAATCGCCCGGTCATCCCCTGCCTTGGCGCCATAGAATTGAACTTCTTTTCCGGCTTCAACATAGGGGTCTTCACCCTCAACAAAACGCCGTGCTGTTTCTTTCCAAAGTCCCGAGTCCTTGTCCTGAACAACGGGCCATTGCAAGCCATGGGCTTCCGCGAGCACATCGTAGGGCGCCAGATCCTTGTGCTTCTTGATGGTGAGTTGCCGGTAATCATTGTACAGTTCACGGTCAACGTTGAAGCTGTTGAATACTTCCCAATCCCAAGCCTCAATCTCCTTACCATTTTCATCGCGAATGGCCAGCAGGAAATTGCCGTCCTGGTCTTTCATGCCCGCAAAGCCTTTTTCGTACATGCGACGGGCCACTGCCAGTACCTGCCATACATCATCACGGGCATCACCAGGCGGGTTTACGGCCTTAAACCACTGTTGTGTTCGCCGCTCGGAATTACCGAAGACCCCATTTTTTTCCACCCACAAAGCCGAAGGCAATACCACATCGGCGATGGCTGTCGTAGCAGTGGGATAAACATCCGAAACTACTATGAATTGCTTGGTAACATTATTCATTACATTATTTAGATTTGGAATGGTTTGCGCTGGATTGGTGACCTGCACCCACATACCCGTCAATTCGCCTGTGTTTAAGGCTTTGAACATGGCCATGGTATGGAAACCAGGTTCGGGGTTAATCGTACCCGGCGCACAATTCCATACCTTTTCAACATCAGCGCGATGTTCTGCATTGTCCACCACACGACCACCCGGGAGTGCGTGGGCCAGGGTTCCCACTTCACGGCAGGTACCACAGGCACTGGGTTGTCCAGTGAGCGAAAAGGGTGTGCTTCCCGGCTTCCCGATCTTGCCTGACAATAAATGTACATTGTAAACCAGATTGTTAATCCAGGTGCCCCGGGTATGTTGATTCATGCCCATGCACCACAACGATACTATCTTTCGTTTGGGGTCGCTAAAGAGATCGCCCATCATCGTTAATTGTTCAACAGAGACGCCGGAAAGTTCGGCAGATTTCTCAACCGTATAGTCCGCAAGAAATTCTCTGTACTGTTCAAGCGTGATGTCATTACCCTCATTATCCTTGAGGCGGGTGTGGCTATTTACAAACTCAGCGTCATAGCTGTTGCGCTCCAACAATTGATGACAGATGCAATTTGCTATCACCATATCCGTCTGGGGCACAAACTCAAGATAATGATCTGCAGCTTGCGTCGAGCGGGTGCGACGGGTCGCCATATCAATGTATAAAGTTTTAGGCTGCTTATAAGGAGAAATGGCCATCTTGCGATCTATGTACCGGGAATACAAAACCGGATGCATTTCCGCCCAGTTATTCCCCCACGTAATGACCGTGTTACATTCATCCAAATCAGCATAGCAACCGGAAGGCTCATCAACACCAAAAGTTGTTATGAATCCAACCACTGCACTGGCCATGCATAAACGCGCATTTGGATCAATTTGATTACTCTTGAGTCCCCCCTTTACGAACTTCATGTTCAGGTAGCCCTCTGGGATAGTCCACTGCCCGGAGCCATACACGGAGAAACGATCCGGATCAGCCATCACCTTGTCTGCGATTAGCTCAACGGCTTCCTCCCAGCTCGCATCAACCAGCTTGCCATCCTTGCGAATTTGCGGGGTGGTCAGGCGATCATCGCCATAGAGCGCCGCCCCGGCATGATAGCCCTTGGCACAGAGCAACCCACGATTTACGCTGCTATCCGGATCTCCCTGCACGGCAACAACCTTGCCATTCTGCACTCCCACCAGCACACCGCATCCCGTACCACAGAAGCGACAGGGGGCTTTTTGCCAGCGCAGGTCATCAGGCAGGAGAACCTGCGCGGCCTGCGCCGAACGGGCACCACCCAATACCGCCAAGGCAGCCATAGTTGCAGAATGTCGAATAAAGTCTCTTCGGTTTGGCGTGGTATTCATAGGTTCGTTTCCTCTAAATCTTCAAAATTATGATAAATCAGCTCAAGCGACTTTACAGTGCCTAACATCTCAAGTTGATCCCAGATAAACTTATCGTCTTTTATGTCTACAGTCTCTGTAACCACAACCAAATCAGCACCTACAATGCGCTCTACACTGCAAT
>CALAXS010000173.1 GCA_937895305.1 uncultured bacterium | reverse complement strand
AAGAATATAACGTTGCCCTGTCCGAGCGTCGTGAAAACGCAGTCAAGCTCTACCTGCAACAGTGCGGTGCACAGCAGAGCATGATTACCAGCAGCCACCACGGTGAAACACAGCCCAAGGGCGATGCTCACCCACCTAACCGTCGCGTAGAAATCTCGCTGGATTCGGCTGACCCCGTATCCCCCTATTGCAACTAGGCAGCGGGTAATTTAATTATCGCTATTATCGGCCCCGGACACCCGTTCCGGGGCCGTTTTCTATGCAAAAACTCCTGCATTTACGCTTTACACGGAAAAAGTGTACAATAACACCTTGATTTTAAATGCCTGTCGGGAATGGAATATGGGTACACCATGTTCCGTATACGCTGTAACAGAATCTTTTATCGACAGGATCGCGCAAGAGAAAGTAGTTATCCTCATGAGTGCCACAGACAAAAAAAGCATTATAGATACCACCAAGCTCTATGAAACCGTGCAGCGCATGTACAGTGCCGTACCTTATAAAATGCTGAATAACGGCTATTCCCTGCCGACCTGGCACTATTATATCGAAGTGACCCGTCGCTGTAACCTCCGCTGCAAGATGTGCCAATATATCGATTGGCTCGAAAATGTACCCATCAAGGAGCAGAAAGAAGGCGAGCTCAGCACTGAAGAATGGCTCCACGTCCTTGGCCAGATTCCCCGCCTGAGCCTGGTCACCTTCACGGGGGGCGAAGCCTTCGTGCGTAAAGACTTCATGGAGCTGCTCACTTTCGCCAGCCAACGCTCGCGCACCCACTTTGTTTCCAACACCACCATGCTCCCCGAAGACCGCGCCGAAGCCATTGTCGATCTCGCGCCCAAGCGCCTGGGTATGCGGGGCTTCAACTTTGCTGGCACTTCTATCGAAGGCCCCGGTGACCGTCACGACGAAATCCGCAAGCTCCGCGGGGCCTGGGACCGTTCCATGGCCGGTATTCGTCGTCTCCGCGACATCCGCGATGCCAACGGCAAGCAGTGCCCCCTTATCCATGTGACCACGGTACTGCAACTCGCCAATATGGACGTGCTCCACCTCATGCCTGCCATGATCAAGGAATGCGGTGCGGACGTGCTGAACCTGGTCACCGAAACCCGCATGCACGACCTGCCGGATCTCGGTGAAGTCGATCCCACCACCTTCAACGACGACCAGGTGACCTTTCCCCATATTGACCGTAAAGTCCTCGCGGAAGCCCTGGACAAAGTCGAAGCCGAAGCCAAGCGTGTCGGCGTAGAAGTTCGTATGCCCCGTATGCCCCGCAAGGATTTGCTGGATTATTACGACGGGACTGGTTTGGACCTGAAAAACTACGAATGCCGTAATGCCTGGAACACCATGATTATCGGGCGTCAGGGCGACGCCTATCCCTGCTGGATTCAAAAGGTGGGTAACGTACGCGAGCAATCCCTCAAGGAAATCTGGAACGGCACCACCATGCGCGGCTTCCGCAAGACCTGCCAGAAACAGCTCTTTGCCATGTGCCCCGGCTGCTGCTTCATCGATCATAAATCCGGCAGTGCAGAAAACGCCGCACCCGCCGCCGCCTCTATACTGGACTAGGCGCGTACTCGTAGGCGCCCATGTCATAGTCCGAGCCATCGCCAGCGGTACGGACATGCTCTATCCAACACGAATCTCGAAGACCCGGTAACTTCACTAATTCCAGTGGTGTTGAATCCATCTAACTCTTTATCTGAAACTAAACTTTCCCTACTAATACCTTTGTGTTGTAGGCGGTGAGGTTTTGAGAGGTTTAATCTGTTTGTCCTATCTCAACCCACAATTCAAGCACTTTGCATGCGCGTGTATCAGTTAGGTCTTTTCGCTCTTTTGAAAGCCATCACAATCATCCTGCAAAGTTCCGGTCAGGTATTATCACGGGGGGATTCCCAATCAAGTTGGGAATGACAGGGTGCGTTGGGAACTGACAGGGAGGGCGTTTCTATCCCGTAGGCCATGCTATGGCGAGAAGGGCTGAGTCCCCCTACTCAATACATGCCATAGGGGTCGAGGTCGACTTTGAGCTGAATACTCTTCCCCGTAAACGTCTTGTTGAATTCAGTCCGCGTTTCGCGGGTCAACGTGTTGATGCGCTGGCTGCTCTTCGACAGGATAGCCATGTGCCAACGGAATTTCTTGTTCACCCGTTTAACCACCGCCGGGGACGGCCCCAGGATTTCCATACCGCTAAAGCCCAGCCGCTCAATTGCCACCCCCACCATCTTCCGCAATTGAAACGCCGCCCGTTCCCCCTGCTCACCGTCTGTCGACTCGATCAGGAAATTCGCCATCCGCCGGAACGGCGGATACCCCGCGCCACGGCGATGCTCGATTTCTTCCCCATAGAATTGGTGGTAATCATGATTGGATGCCGCCTGCACCGCGTAATGTTTCGGACGAAAGGTCTGTACCAGCACCTCGCCCGCCTTGTCCCCACGTCCAGCGCGTCCCGCTACCTGGGTCAACAACTGGAAGGACTGTTCCGCAGCACGAAAGTCCGGCAAGGCCAGTCCGGTATCAGCATTAATAACCCCCACCAGCGTCACCCCCGGGAAATCATGGCCCTTCGCCAGCATCTGTGTACCGATAAGAATATCAATCTCGCCCGCCGCAAAACGTCCCAGAATTTTCGCATGGCCCCCCTTGCCCGCTGTTGTATCTGCATCCATACGCGTGACCCGCGCATCTGCAAAGGTCCGCATCAGGTAATCCTCGGCACGTTGGGTCCCCATCCCCACAAAAATGAGTGGGTTAAAATGACACTCGTCACAAACTTCCGGCTTCGGCCGACGCATGTCGCAATAATGACAGCGCAGATTGCCTCCATGCTGATGATAGGTGAGGCTCACCTGGCAATTCTCGCACTCCGCCACCCACCCGCATTGGGGACACAATACATAGGGCGAAAAACCACGCCGATTCAATAACAGGATAACCTGCTCGTTCCGGTCGACCCGTTCCTGCACCGCCGTCTCCAGCTCCCGCGACAGGATGTTCTGCCCTGCGGTTTCCTTCGCCTCGATTCGCATGTCTACCAGCTCCACCTTGGGCAGCTCACCACTCGTCGCACGGGTCGACAGCGTCAGGCGCGTGGACTTGTTGTGCTCCGAATTGTAGTACGACTCGATTGACGGCGTAGCGGAACCCAGCACACAGACCCCGTCATTCAGCTTGGCGCGCATAATCGCTACATCCCGCGCATGATACCGTGGCGACTCCCCCTGCTTATATGAGTGATCATGTTCCTCATCGACGATGATGATGCCCACGTCCGGTAGCGGTGCAAATATGGCCGAACGTGCTCCCACCACAATCCGCACCTCGCCCCGCTGCGCACGGCGCCACTCATCATAACGTTCCCCCGAACTCAGGCCACTGTGCAGCACCGCAATGTCCTGCTCAAAGCGGGCGATAAAACGGCCTACCGTTTGCGGGGTCAACGAAATCTCCGGCACCAGAATTATGGCATCCCGCCCCAGCGCCAATACCCGCTCAATGGCCTGAAGATAGACCTCGGTTTTTCCAGACCCGGTTATGCCGTGCAAGAGAAAGGTCTGGAATCGTTTTTCGCTCATGGCTGAATCGATGGCATCATAGGCCACCCGCTGTTCCGCATTCAGCGCAAACTTCTCCGCCGCCTGCGCACCCGCACTCAAATCAGGGCTGCGATAAAACTCCCGCTCCTCACGACGCACCAACCCCTTCTTCTCCAGCGTCTTTAACACAGTACTGTTCACGTCGTGCTTCGCATACAGGTCCGTCGCTGCCGCTACCCCGTCCCCATGCAGCAAATCGAGATACACCGCCGCCTGCTTGGGTGCTCGTCGCTGCATGGCCGCCAGCGCATCGTTGGCCAGCACCGCTTCCTCCACCAGCAGCACATAGGTCTCTGTACGGATAGAGGTCCCGCCCCCCTTCATCACCGGCTCCGCATGGAGTACGCCCCGCTTCGTCAGCGACTGTAGTGTGTTACTCAATGCGGCACGACCAATGGTGCCGGCAAGCTGGCCCTCGGTCAATGGACCCCGATTATAGAGGGCTGCGATAATTTTCTTTTGTCGGTCGGTGAAACGACCCGAGTGGATATTCTGCTCTATCAAGCGATAGCGCAAGGTCGAATTCATCCGCATACCCGCAGGTACCGCACACTGTAACGCCTCGCCCCAGGACGAACAATAGTAGTCCGCCATCCACTTGCACAATTTCAGCATGGCCGGATTAAAAAGAGGCTGCTCATCCGGCAGATCCAGAATGGATTTAAGTTTGCCCGGATCCAAATCACAGGTTGTGCTTAACCCCACCACATAGCCCGTCTCTACACGCTTCTGCATGGGCACGATGGCTCGCATCCCCACCTGGACCCGGTCCTGCAAGGCATCAGGCACCGCATAGGTGAAGCTTCGCTCCACGGGAACGGGCAAAACGATTTCTGCAAAGTGGGGGGTCTTCATAGCGCGCGAGTATACGCCTGCGGGTTCATGGGGTCAACGGAGCACACCTATTCGGCCATGCTCACACTCCCGGAGGCACTGTCTACAAAACGGTGCCAGGAGTCCAAATCGGTCTTTGGTATGGCCACCCCGAAACGCGGCAGGCCCTTGGGAACCCTTGGTCGACTGAGCAGCGGCATTTTCGCCTCCTCTGGCGTACGGTTCCCCTTGCGCACATTACAGCGCATACACGCCGCCACCAGATTCTCCCACGTATCCTCGCCCCCACGTGACCGTGGCATCACATGGTCAATGGTTAACTCATTCCGCTGGGTCGTCTTGCCACAATACTGACACTGATGCTTGTCCCGAGTGAAGAGGTTTCGCCTGGAAAAGCTGACGCGGGGACGGATGAAACCGTTGAACCCGCTCAGCAGAATAATCTCCGGTAAAGCAATCTGACAGGCGACGGTACCCACCATGCGATCCAGCGCCAGGGCCTCATCGCCCAGGGTCGACAACGAACACCAATCCTCAAAATCATACAAAGAATAATCCGACGGATGAACCGCCCGCGCATGACCCTGATAAAGCAGCACCAACGCGCGCCGTGCCGTGGCGATATTGACCGCCACCCAAGACTTGTTCAATACAAGTACATGCGCGTCCATCATCGGTGAAAGAATCCCTTTCCCGTAGCGGGTGTTGAGCACCAGTATAGAAATGTGAAGAATAGTTGTCAAATGATTACGACTAGAACCCGATAAATTTTCACTATTAGCTAAGAATTCTCCAAATTCCCCCACAAGATGAACTAAGAAGGTCATACGCGGTACCATAGGGTTTCTGCCCGGAACTTTCAGCCAGGTTAAACAGCACTTTACATGCGGAGACGCAGCTTGAATACCCCCTCACCCTATAATATTGATAGCCCCCTCACCATCGCAGGTCGCGACTTTAACTCGCGCCTCATGATTGGCACCGGAAAATTCCCCAACGCCCAGGCCCTGCGCCATGCCATCGCGGCCTCTGCGTCAGAAATCATCACCGTGGCCCTGCGGCGCGTGGACCTCAACGAAACTGACGACGACGGCATCATGAGTGCCCTCGACCCGAAGACGCAGCTTATCCTGCCCAACACCAGCGGTGCACGCACCGCAGAAGAAGCCGTGCGTCTGGCCAAGCTCGCACGGGCTGCCGGACTGGAACCGTGGGTCAAGCTGGAGCTTACGCCCGAGCCACGCTACCTGCTGCCCGACCCCATGGAAACGCTGAAGGCCGCCGAAATACTCGTGAAAGACGGCTTTGTTGTGCTGCCCTATATCCAGGCCGACCCGGTCCTGGCCAAGCGCCTCGAAGAAGTAGGTACAGCGACGGTCATGCCCCTTGGTGCGCCCATCGGCTCGAATCGTGGCCTCCAAACCCGCGAGATGCTGCGCATTATTATTGAACAGGCCACGGTGCCCGTGGTGGTGGATGCGGGACTCGGCGCGCCGAGCCATGCTGCCGAAGCCATGGAAATGGGTGCCGACGCAGTGTTGGTGAACACGGCCATGGCTGACGCGCGGGACCATGGTGCTATGGCGCGTGCTTTTGCGTTGGCGACGGAGGCAGGACGCATGGCGTACCTGGCAGGTCTCGGTCCACAACGGGGTGCCGCTGAAGCCAGCTCCCCCTTAACGGGTTTTCTCTCGGAATAGAATGATGACTATGACCATCAACGAATATATGAACCAATGGCCGGAAGAACGCCTACGGGAATTGCTGGCCGTGGCATCCACCGAAACGGTGGAAACAGCACTCAACAAACAAGACCGCGACATAGGCGATCTCGCTGTATTGCTTTCCCCTGCTGCGAAGCCGTACCTGGAAGCCATGGCACAAGAAGCGCAACGCCTCACCCGCTGGCACTTCGGCCGGACCATGAGCCTCTACGCACCAATCTATATTTCCAATCTCTGCGCTGCGGACTGCGTCTACTGCGGTTTCGCTGCGCGCTCCGGCAGTCGCGAAAAGCGCATCACCCTGGACAAGGCGGGTATCCGCAGCGAATGCGAAGCCCTGGCCAAGATGGGGTTTTCCAACGTGTTGCTCCTCACCGGGGAAGCGCCCAAGGTCGTCACGCCCGACTATATCGCCGAGGCCGTGTCCATCGCCCGTGATTTTTTTACCAGCGTTTCGGTCGAGGTCTATGCCGTGGACGAAAACGAGTACAGGCAATTTGTGGAGGCTGGTCTCGAGGGCGTAACCCTCTACATGGAAACCTATCACCGTCCCACCTTCAAGGAGGTTCATCTTCTTGGGGGCAAGGCGAATTATGATTACCGTCTGGAAGCCATGGACCGTGCCAGTGCCGCAGGCGTACGCAAGATTAATATCGGCGCACTCCTCGGACTCTACGAATGGCCCCTCGAAGTACTCTGGACCGCCCTCCATGCGCGCTACCTGCAAAAGCACTGCTGGCGTTCATCCATTGGCCTGTCCTTCCCCCGACTACTCCACACGCCAGAACGGTACCACGTACATTACCCGGTCAATGATGCGGATCTCGTGCAGATTATGCTCGCACTGCGTCTCTTCCTGCCGGAGGTGGGCTTCAACCTGTCCACCCGCGAACGACCGGAATTCCGCGACAAGCTTATCCCCCTGGGTCCCACCCACATGAGTGCTGGTTCCTCCACGCAACCGGGGGGCTATGCCACCTACATGCGGGGTCAGGCCGACGAGCGCACCAACTACCGCGAAGTCCTGGAGCAATTCGAGATTGAAGACTTCCGTCCTGTGGCAGAGGTGGTCCAATCGATTCGCGATGCGGGCTATGACCCGGTCTGGAAAGATTACGACCGTGCCTTCGATTGTCGCTAAGCCGAAATCGTGTAACCAAAACAACAGCAGCATTCAATAACAGAATTATTTACACAGAAAAACGTCTCCGCGTCCACCCTCCAAACGTACCCGTCGGGAGCTACCAATCGGGGCTTCCCGCCTGCGCGGGAAATATATAAAAGCATTATCCCCGTATAGACGGGAACCTGCGCTCTGGAAATAATTTTATCCGCGAAATAGTGAACACTTACAGGAATGACAGAAGAAATAACATTCTCGTTCATGCCCCCCATCATTTGTTATAGTAGTGCCCTCAATTTATTACGGCCATGAAAGAAGCTATCTACCCATGAAAAATCAATATATCAACAC
>CALAXS010000172.1 GCA_937895305.1 uncultured bacterium | reverse complement strand
AGGGAGTAGGCTTACTGGTTTGAAATTAAAATTATTGGGCTGGTAATTGTTGAGCGAATCCCATAGTGACTTTCCATTTGGACAATTAGACTAGGCTCTATCAGTCCGGGTGAAAATAGTGCCGATATGTCATGGCTTTTATTGGGACCAAGTGTTTGGATAAAAAGATCTTTCCTAGCATCTTCGAGTTTTATAGAGATATTTCGAAGTGTGTACGGGCGCTTGTTTGTAATAACTAGTTTAGAGCTATCGCCTGATTGATCTAAACGTATTTCCACATCATCAAAGGCCTTATGAAACGCCGCTGCCATGCGCGAGTCTGTGTTCAATTCTCCATCCACCCACACGCCCGGATGGTCACTCGACGTGGGGGCCATGTACAAGAAACCGCCACTCATGCCCTGTTCTACACCCCACTCAAAGAGTCCCTCTATGGCCATGACCCCACCCTGCGGGTCCGGTCCCTGATACGAATTGTACTCCGTGTAAAACACAGGCTTGTTCTGCGCCTTCGCCAAGTCGATGCTCTTCTGAATCAGCGGATGCTTATCCTCTGGCGTCTGACCCTTGGCAAAGTAATAGTTAATCCCCACCGCGTCCTGCCCCTGCCAACGCTCCTGACCGAATAGATTCGCATAATGCACCGGGCGCCTGTACGGATCCAGGTGTTTATACACCGGATAGAGGTTCTCCAGAAACGCCGTTGTGTCGCCCGTGATTTCATTGCACGAATTCCACAGCAAGGTCCCTGCATAGTCCCGATACTTCAGGATATGCTCCATGGCAATCTCACGCGCCTCCCCCATGAGGCTCCCGCCCTGACGTTCCTGAATTTCGTCCGTACTCGCCACACTGAACGGCGCCAGAATCGTCCAGAACAGATTCTCCTCCTCGCCCATCTCCACTTCCCACGTGGGCGGATAATCCCCCCGCAGCATATTAAATCCCAGCCCCTTCAACGACTTCATCATCCGCCGTGTCCGCTCCGGATTTCCCGAATCCAGCGCATGCACATTCACTCCCTTCACAATAAACGGCTCCCCATTAACATAAAGTTGCCCATCCTTCGTCTCCACCACGGGTCCCACGATTTTCTGCTCATGGACTTCGCCATCCAATTCCCAGCGAAGGGTGTAATAACCCATGGTGGGAGTGATGACGAACTCATGGTGTCTATTTCTGGAGTTCGGCGTAGGATACCAGCGCACACGTTCGCCATTTGGGTGAACCAACTCTGCCCATTGATATCCTGAGAATCCATAAACCAAGTGGGTTTCAAAATCATGAGCATCATTAGTGGATGCCCAACGATTTTTAAAGAGGGTAAAATCACCTGGCCTTCCCTTGTTCTTTCGCAGTTCATCTTCATAGGCCCTCGCTTCTTTAACATCAGCAAGCCGCAATCGGGCACCTTCCTGGTCGCCTTTACTCAAAGCGGCTAGGCCAGCTTGCGCCAAATGGAACTGTGCATTAACATGAATACGCATCTCTAACGAGTCAGTAACGATAAGTTCTGACGAAAAATGCCTGGCGAAGAGAGCACCAAGTTCATTGGCCAATACATCGTCATAAACGATATTGAATTCTCCGACACTATCCTGGAATTGAAGCGCAACGCGCCCTTCAGGCTTGACTCCATCTGCATTGAATGGTGGTACATGGGTGCGGAGATAATAGGGATAGCATGTTGATTCCGCTGGATGGGGATTGTCCTTGAGTAAGGATGCATTGGTTTTTTGGCTTCCCCATTTGAGCGTGACAGGAAGTTCCTTATCGGTGATAGCCTTTGTCGAAAAAATATACAGCGCGATATGGTCGGGCGAAACCAAGTCGCTCTTGGGAAAATAAATCCAGGGTTCCTCAGAAAGTGGGGGAGAAGCAATTTCTTCACCTGCTTCAAAATGCGCTACCTGCACCGCGCCCGAACTTACCCGTAGGCCGAAGCGTCGTCCGTCGCCACTGAATCGCTCCGTATCCAGGTGCCAGTCCACCGGTTCCGCTTCGTGGGCGGGCCACACCCGGCCCATGACCCGGTCCTCGGTGATGTGCACCCGCTGCCAGATCCACCCTGTGATGTTCCAGTCGTCCGTCACCAGCATCAATCCCGGATGCTCGTCGAAGGCCCGCTCCTCACCATCTTCGCCTATCGCGCGAAAGTGCACCCCTGAATCATTATCCAGTTCCAGCCACGACTGGGGACGCATCACCTTCGTGTTATGCTCCACACTTACACTGTCGCCATAATCCGCATGAAAGAGGATGATACCATCCGCGTCCTTGTCCCGCGCTTCCAGCTCTCGATACAGCACCAAAATATCGCCCGTGTCCAGACGTTCATCCTTGAGCAGCCCCAGGATGAGATCCCCACGCAACTCCAGCACCTCCGGCCCATAGCCCGGCGGTGGGTTCAGGGCTTCCACCGTGTGAATCTGTGCATCGCCCGTCATGTCGATCCAGTCCCACTGCGCCGTGGAAGCATCAAAGTCCGCGCCAAATGCAGACAAGCAACACGCAACACAAATTGATATTGAGCGCAACATAAGCTGGCTTTCCTGTCATTCCCAACTTGATTGGGAATCCCCCAGTTACTTACCCGGTTATCAGTCGAAGCTCTGACTGAACATTGGTATACCGTTGGGGGGATTCCCGGTCGGGGCCGGGAATGACACTGGTTTTAATTATTTTTTATTTCTACGACACACTCGATCCGCAACAACACTTACAGGTATCGTATAGCTTCAACTGAGAACAATGCATCTTTTATCATGGACCGACAGCAATACATAAAAAACAAAGTGCGCCCCAAAGCCGACCAATCTGATCTCGAACCTGTCGTTGAACTGGAAGGCGTAGTCGAACGCATCGTTTTCGAGAGTGCCGACACTGGCTTCCTCGTGGCGCGTATGCGTCGTGATGGCGCCGCCGAGCTAGACACCTTCGTCGGCACCATGCTTTCCATATCCCCCGGCGAGACGGTGCGCCTGCGTGGGCGCTGGGTCGAGGACCAGAAATTCGGTCCCCAGCTCAAGGTGGAACACTGCGAGACCCTCATGCCGGAATCCGCAGTAGGCATCGAGAAATACCTCGGCTCCGGTCTCATCAGCGGCATCGGCCCCACCTACGCAAAGCGCCTCGTCGATGCTTTTGGTGTAGAAACCCTCCGCGTTATCGACGAACAGCCTGAGCGCCTCCGCAGCGTGTCCGGCATCGGGCGTAAACGGGCCACCCAGATTCGTGAGGCCTGGGAAGAACACCGCGCGTTGCAAGACATCATGGTCTTCCTCCAGGGCCAGGGCATTGGCGTGGCGCAAGCGGTAAAAATTTACAAGCAATACGGCGACAAGGCCGTGACCGTCCTACGCCAGAATCCCTATACCCTTGCAGACGACATCACAGGTATCGCCTTTCACGGCGCGGACAAGATAGCGCAGAATCTGGGCATCGCCAAAGATGACCCCAAACGACTTCAGGCCGGGCTGACCCACGCACTGGGGCAAGCGCAATTGAACGGCCACGTCTACCTGCCCGAAGAGGACCTGCGTGCAGCAGCGTGTGAATTGCTCCAGGTCCCGGACGCAGCCCTTACCCAACCCTTAGAGGCTTTGGTCGCGGAAAAGCGACTCTTCCAGGAGGAAGATGCCTGGTACTTGCCCCTCATGTACCATGCCGAGACGGGGATTGCAGCGCGGCTCAAGCTCTTGTGTAGTGCGCCCTGTAACAAGCCCACGGTGCAAGTGGAAAAGGCCATCGCCTGGGCAGAGAAGACCAAGGACATTAAACTCGCCCCGGAGCAACAGGAAGCCATACGCCAGGGTATAGAGGCCAAGACCCTCATCATCACGGGCGGTCCCGGCACGGGGAAGACCACGGTCATCAACAGCCTCCTCGCCATCCTTGAAAAGAAAGGCGTCGCCTTCGTCCTCGCTGCACCCACGGGTCGCGCCGCCAAGCGCATGGAAGCCGCCACCGGGCGCGACGCCAGTACCCTGCACCGTCTGCTGGAATTTAGTCCACGTCAGGGGGGCTTCACCCGAGACGAAACCAACCCCATCGCGACAGACCTGCTGGTCGTAGATGAGGCCTCCATGATTGACGCTTTGTTGATGCATGCCCTACTGCGGGCCTTGCCCCCCTTTGCACGACTTATTCTCGTGGGCGATGTGGACCAGCTGCCCTCCGTCGGTGCAGGCAATGTGCTGCTCGACTGTATCGCCAGCAATGCCCTGCCTGTGGTGCGCCTCAAAACCATCTTTCGCCAGTCCGAAGAAAGCGGCATCATCACCAACGCCCACCACATTAATGCCGGGAAGTACCCGGAGTTCAATGAGCACGATTTCTTTCTCATCGAGCGTAAAGATCCTGAGCGTTGTGTGGAAACCGTACTCGAACTCTTATCCGAGCGTATGCCCAAAAAGTTCGGGCTGGACCCGGTGAATGACATCCAGGTCCTTTCGCCCATGCGCCGTGGCGAAGCGGGCGTGAATAACCTCAATGAGTTATTGCAGGAACGCTTGAATCCCAAAGGAGCCCCAATACCACGACGAAATTTCAGAGTGGGGGACAAGGTCATGCAACTGCGCAACAACTACGAGCTTGATGTGTTTAATGGCGACGTGGGGCGAATCAACATGGCCGACGACGAAGCCCAGGAACTGGAGATTACCTTCGACGACGGGCGCAAGGTGATTTATCCCTACACCAGCCTGGATGATTTGGGTCTCGCCTACGCCGCCACCATACACAAGTCCCAAGGCAGTGAATACCCAGCCGTTGTCATCCCCATGCTTCCCCAGCACTACATGATGCTACAGCGCAACGTGCTCTACACTGCAGTCACCCGGGGTAAAAAACTGGTAATTCTTGTGGGTGATCCCAAGGCCATCGGCCGTGCTGTGCGCAACATCCAAACCGTGCAACGCAACACCCGCCTCACTGCACGGTTGCGGAATAGTCTGTAGCATTGTCATTCCCAACTTGATTGGGAATCCCCCCAACGGTATCCCAACTTCCAGTCGGGACCGAGGTCGAAACAATCATGGTCGAATGCTCCCGTTTTCCGGAGCAGAGCTCCGGTGTATGCATTCCCACGCAAAGCATGGGAACGAGGGGAATATCCAGTTCAATCCGCCCGCCAGGCAAGGGCTTATTTCGTCTTTACCATCTCGCCCGATTTCAGGCGTGCCACGTAGTCATTCTTCAGTTTCCTAACTTTACCCGACAAGAAGATCATGCCCAGAATATTGGGGAAGGCCATACTTAGCAGCATCATGTCTGAGAAGTCGACCACACTTTTCAGACTTAACAGGGGTCCCATGACCACAATGATGACAAAAATAATTCGGTAAGGCATGAGCCCTGCTCTGCCAAAGAGAAATTCAACAGCACGTTCACCATAGTAAGACCAGGAAATGAGCGTGGAGTACGCAAAGATAAAAACAGCCGCCATGAGAAAATAAGGTAGAAATGAATGAACACTACCAAATGCTTTCGCTGTGATTTCCACACCCTCCAGACCTTCGACACCCAGATGGGCATTGGTGCAAAGAATGGCCAGGGCAGTCATGGTGCAGACTACGATGGTGTCGATGAAGGGGCCCAGCATGGCGACCACGCCTTCCCGTATAGGTTCATCGGTCTTTGCTGCAGCGTGGGCAATCGCTGCGGAACCCAGACCCGCTTCGTTAGAGAAAGCGGCTCGCTGCATTCCAATAACCAGTACACCGATGAGCCCGCCATAGGCAGCATCAGGATTGAAGGCCTGGGTAAAGATAGATGACAACAGTGCCGGGACTTCGCCTATATTCATAAAGACAATGGCTAAACAAATCCCTACATATCCTACACACATTATAGGAACCAGGTACTGCGTCACTTCACCAATGCGCTTGATGCCACCTATAACCACAATGGCCACCAGGGTAGCCAGGACCAGCCCCACAGCCAGGGCAAACCAGGTTTGGCCTTCCGTGCCGGTCATTTGAGCCACAATCTTGTAGGTCTGGTTCGCCTGAAAAAGATTGCCACCCCCCAAAGCTGCACCAATAGTCAGCACAGCAAAGAGCGGGCTGAAGACGACACCAACAAAGGCAAGCGACGGTACGCGCTCTGCGATGCCCTTCTTTAAATAGACCATGGGTCCACCCAGGACATGGCCATCGGGTTGAATTTGCCGATAGACCTGCGCAAGGGTGCAGGATGAAAATTTCATACTCATGCCAAAAAAGGCCGTAAGCCACATCCAGAAGATGGCGCCTGGCCCACCAGCAGAAATCGCAAGGGCTACCCCGGCAATATTCCCCAGACCTACCGTGGCAGCAAGTGCTGAAGTAAGTGCCTGAAAGTGGGATATCTCGCCTTCGTCTTCAGGGTCGTCATATTTGCCACGCACTACATCGAAAGCATGCCTGAAAAGCAAGAGGTTAACGAAGCCATAGCGAAAGGTAAAGAAGATACCGCCCAATACCAGAATAACAATGATCAACGGGACCTTGACCTGTATATCTTCATCGCCATTTTCCCATACCGAATAGAAGAGGACAGGTTCAATAAAACTCACCAGCACACCAAATTTTTCATCAACCCGATCCTGCCACCCCATTTCTGTGGCTTCTACAGCGACACCGTCCTCTTGTGCAAAGGCCGGTAGCCCACTGCCCAGCGCAATAAAAAGCACCATGCCCACGGTGACAATCTTATAAATAGAAATCTGATTAAAAAAAAGTTTCTGCATGAGGCCTCCCCTCAAGAATCAGCAGATGGCTGATGCCTGAGATTTAGTTAAGACGCGATTATAGGGGCTTTAATCTTTAAGGGTCAAACAAGGGTATGGTACGGGCACCTATATCATGTTGACCTGCCCCTGCATAGTTGCGTACCGTAGTGTCCAGGTTTCGCAAGCGATGGAGTATCCCGATGAAAGCAGCTTACATAAAACAGAATGGTGCAATGGAAGTAGTGGAGATTGGCGACCTGCCCAACCCTGAGCCTGGTCCCGGTCAAGTGCAGGTTGCGCTGAAAGCCGCCGCCCTCAATCATCTTGATATTTGGGTTCGTAAAGGGCGCCCCGGCATGGAGCCCCCCTTTCCCCATGTCCTCGGGTCCGACGGAGCAGGCGTAGTCCAGGCACTCGGTGATGGCGTGTCCAATTGTACGGTGGGTGATGAAGTGATATTCGATCCCGGCCTCAGCTGTGGCACTTGTGAATGGTGCCTTCGTGGCGAACAGAGTGAGTGCGCTGACTTCACCCTTATCGGTGCTGGTGCGCCGGGTACTTTCGCAGAACAGGTCGTTGTTCCTGCAAAAAACATCCACCCCAAACCAGCCCACCTCAGTTGGGAAGAAGCCGCAGCCCTTCCTCTTGCACACCTCACCGCATGGCGCATGCTTTTCAGTCGCGCCCAACTCCGCGCAGGCGAATCCGTACTGATTCATGGTATTGGTGGTGGCGTGGCCCTGGCCGCTGTTCAACTCGCATCCAAGGCTGGCGCCAGGGTTATCGCCACCTCCTCCTGTGATGTAAAACTCGGCAAGGCGCTGGAACTGGGCGCAGACACCAGCATTAACTACAGCACTACCCCTAAAGTGGCCAGGCAAGTGCTCGATACTACTGGAGGCCGTGGTGTGGATGTCATTATCGATACCGTGGGCGCGGGTACCTGGCCCATCAATTTTGAAGCAGCGCGTAAAGGCGGTCGTATTGTCCATTGCGGCATCACCACCGGACCTACCGTAGAATGCAATCTTTCCCTCTTGTATTGGAAGCAGCTTTCCATACTTGGCTCCACCATGGGTTCCAGTGAAGAATTCCGATGCTTACTTAGCCTCGTTAATAGTACGGGCCTTAAACCGGTTATTGATTCCACCTATCCCCTGGACGAGGCCCAGGCCGCACAGGGGCGCATGGAGGCCGGCAAACAATTTGGAAAAATCGTGCTGACCTGTGCTTCGTGACCCGCCATAGAATATGCACTTACCTAAGCGAATTTTGTAGAAGAATACACATAATTAATAGAATATGGCATGAAATAGCAAAAATAAAGCATACAGTTTTTACATTTTGTTGACTTTTCAGTTTAAATATGCTTCGATATACCTCTAGAGAGAGAGGAAATCAGTGTGATGGTGCGTCTGCACCCCTGTTTTTTCTCCACAGAACCCTTTGGGCTACTTGCTTAGGAATTGTATCTATGGATGATATTTGTCAG
>CALAXS010000171.1 GCA_937895305.1 uncultured bacterium | reverse complement strand
TGGAGTAAATGTCATAGGGACGCTCGCCCCGACTCGTCTGCTCATAAATTGTGATGGCTTTGGGGTCCAGTGGATTGCGACCCGTTGCCAATTCAGTACGTGCATTACCCAGTGTATGTATCATCTCAGGCGTCATTGGATTCCTCATCCTGCTTTTCAAGCTCTTCGCGTGATATTTTCTTCTCGGTTATTTTGGCATTCTCTATAACAGCAGCCATGGCCTTCTGACGATAGATGCGGTTTGCATACTCATCCTGCTGATCTTCCTGCTGAAGGAAACGGCTCACTGTGTCCATATCCATACCACTTCGGGCCACCATTTCCTGGGCTTCTTTTTCAAAATCTTCCGCAGTAACCTCAATACCTTCCGCAGAACCAACTTCACTCACTGCGACGAAGAACTTGATATTCTTCTCAGCAATTTCGCGTGTTTCCTTACGGATTTCCTCTTCCTGGGCCACGATAGCATCCGCAGACATGCGCATCTCCATCAGGCGACGCACCTCCTGCTTATAGTATTCTTCCGCACTCTCATCGAGCAAGCTCTTGGGAAGCTCAAACGTTGCGCCCTTAACGATTTCATCAATGGCATTATTTTCAAGGATCTTCTGGCTTTGCTGATCCGAGCCCTGCTGTAACTGCTCCAGCACTTCCTTGCGCATAGCTTCCAGGTTTTCATGACCTGCCTGTGTTGCAAGCTCATCATCTACCTTGGGCAGTACCTTACGCTTGACTTCATTGACCGTAATGGCGAAATTAGCCGTCTTGCCACTGATTTCGGAACTACCATAATCTTCTGGAAATTCCACATCGCAAGTCTTCTCTTCGCCTGATTTTGAACCCTTCAAGGCGGCCTCAAACTCAGCAAAGAAACGACCACTACCCAGAATGTAAGGATAGTTTTCTGCTGCACCACCAGCGAATTCCTCACCATCGATGCTACCCTTAAAGCTGATGACTACCTGATCGCCATCCTTCGCTTTGATATTCTTCTTCGACTCGTACGTCGCAAAACGTTCACGCATTTCATCAATGGTACTGTCTACTTCAACATCCGTTATTTCCATAACAGGCTTTTCGATTTCAATGCCGCGATACTTGCCCAGCTCACAACGGGGAGAAACTTCAAACTTGAAGGTGAAGTCGATCGCATCGTCATCACCCTTCTCCATTTCGTCGTCCAGACCATCAATATCCGGGTAACCCAAAGGACGAAGCTCTTCATCCTTTACCAGCTTGCGAAATGCCGCACTCACCAGCTTTTCGAGGACATCGCCCTTAACCGCTTTGGCAAATTTATTTTCAAGCAATTTACGCGGTGCCTTGCCGCGACGAAAGCCGGGGAGATCCGCATCATGCTGAAGTTCCTGGAAGACTTCCGCAGCCTTGTCTTTTTTGTTGGCAGCGGGAATGCTTACTTTTACTTCGTATGCACACTCCCCCTTATAATCCACATCAAAGCTCGGTGCTTCTACAAACTTGTATTCATTCTCATCCACAGGGGCTTCCTGTGTCGCAACCGCTGCTTCTTCTTTCACTTCCGGAGTTTCCTTGTCGCTCATGGTCTCTCTCTTGTCATTCTGTTGTGGTTACAATGGTGGGCGAGGCGGGACTTGAACCCGCACACCTTGCGGTACTGGATCCTAAATCCAGCGCGTCTGCCAATTCCGCCACTCGCCCGAAGGCATAGAAGATACTCTTCCATACATCCTGTTTATAGTGCAATCCTGCTGAATTCAGGTTATTTTAGCCCGATTTAAGCATAGCGCCCCAACGGGGGTCGCTCATGGGATGAAGCACGGGGCAAGAAATTCTACGCCACCGCGCCACAGACTGCGAAGTGTATCCTAAAAAGCCCAAATGCTTCAAGTTTCCGCCCGCCATACGCTTAGGTGGATCCCCTATCCGGGAGGCTGCTGTTTCAGGCCAATTCCGTCCGTGGGCCGGGCGGGTGCTGGCTTCGATTTCAGTGTACTGCTGAACTTGAACCAGGCAAAGCCAAGAGCCACCACAAGAACTACCAGGAACACAATCCCCATAACCCGCTGCCGTTTCTGGCGTTTAAGAAGATTCTCATGACGGCGTAGTATATGGGCCGGCACCTCTGGCATATCTGTCACCTCGTTGGTCGCCACAGGCTCCGGGTCAGGGGGAGTCGGCCGGGCAAACTTCGGCACCTGCGCAGGCACATCTGTCACATCGATAGCCTGTAAGGGCACACGACCTTCCAGCTTCTCTTCTGAGGGTGCTGTTTCTCCGGCTTCCAGCAGCTTTTGCTGGGTCATCGCTTCAGCCTGCTCGTCCCACAAGTCATCAAAACTGGTCGAAGGCTCCACAACTGGTGTCACAGCAGGCACCTGAATCGATGCGCCGCAGCCCTTACACGTACCGGACTGGCCCGCATAGCGGTCTTCCACCTGGATAGTTTTTCCACACTGTTGACATTGAACTTGAATCATGACTTTATCCTAGCATAAGCCATTGCC
>CALAXS010000170.1 GCA_937895305.1 uncultured bacterium | reverse complement strand
TCAGGATATGGGTCCAGTCAACGGCGGTTTCCAGGGTATCCACACCCAGCCCGTGGTCCAGCATGGGATCGCGCAAGTAAGGCATCATAAAGCGGTTCGCGTACCAGCTTTTCCCGGGATCTTCGCCCATGTGCATGGCCCCGAAACCGTCCAGCAATGCACGGCACCGTGCCACATCTGATTCCACTTGCGCTGTATCGCCTTCTATCCCCACCAGGAGCGCACAAAATTTAATCGTGGGTTCCTCTTCTTCACCGATGGTTTTCAGCGCCTGAAAGAAATGGGACTCATCCGGATCCGAGAGGCGTACCATGGCTGTGGGGATACCGGATTGTGCGAGGGCCTGGGTGGCTGCCACAGCCTGCTCCCAATCCATAAACAGATACCCGCGATAATCTTTCGCTTCGGAGAGTGGGTGTATGCGTACCGTAGCTTCGGTAATAACGCCCAGCACCCCTTCCGAACCCACCAGCATATCGCGCATTTGCGGGCCGGCACCCGAAGCAGGGAAATACTCCGTCCGCCAGATACCCTTTGGCGTGGCCACCTCTGCGCCCACCAGCCACTTTTCCGCCTTGCCATATTTATTCGACTGCTGACCGGCACCCCGGTGCGCTATCCAGCCGCCCAACGTAGAGAACTCAAAGGACTGCGGATAATGCCCCAGTGTGTAGCCCTGCGCCTGAAGTTGCTCTTCCAGTTCCGGGCCATAGATACCCGCCTGAATGGTGGCACGTCGGCTTTGTTTATCAATGCTGATGACTTTTTTCATTCGGGTTAGATCGAGGCTGATCACAGCCTGCTGGTCATCACTCTTGAGGGCATTCACCCCGCCTACTACACTGGACCCGCCGCCATAGGGCACTACTGCACTTTGGTGTTCTACGGCCCACTGCAACACCGCCAGGACTTCTTCTTTGCTTTCAGGATAAATCACTGCATCAGGCACCATACCCAGGTCACCTGCGCGCAGATGGATCAAATCAAGATAGCTCTTACCACGAGCATGAAAAGCACGTTCATAGTCATCCGTTTTCAAACGATTCTCATCAACACATTTTCGCAAGCCATCCAGTGCAGAAGCATCCAGACTACATGCTGGCAGTTCCAACCCATACAGTTCTTTTGCCAATGTTTCCGGCAAAGGAGTGCACCCGCAGTTCTCGCCCATCCATTGCCACACCGCATCAGCACGACTACCCAGAATATCGGGCGCATCATTGTTTCCCCAACCATTCCAGCGGAGTTTTTGCCTATCAAAATCCATGGTTCAATCCTTTTTCATTGCCATTCCAAAAAACTTTTTCGCAAACTCAACAAAGCACGTCATTGCGAGGAGGCTCAGCCGACGCAATGACGTGTTAAGTTTTGGTCTTAAAATGGGAAATGTAACTGTTTCTCTTTGCCTCATGTTCTGTTGGGTTAAACACTAATTTAATTTTGGACAAGAGTATTCCTTTATATATCAGCTACGTACTTTGAGTACGCGCGGTACAATTTCAAAGGTCGCCGGGAGCCGTCCCGGTGCTTCGCCATCCATATCAATAAGCACATGATCGTCCGGGTCCAGGGGTGTGGCCACCACCTTCTTCCCGGTGTAGGACTGCACCTTTTCCTCGTCCAGGTGTTTACCTGAGTAAATCAATTGCGAGCGAAAGAGGGTATACCACGGGCCTTCGTCTC
>CALAXS010000169.1 GCA_937895305.1 uncultured bacterium | reverse complement strand
TCACTACGGAATAATTTGAAACCAGGTCTGTATTTAAAACTGGGGATGGATGAGGTGGGGGAGCAAGATGTCCTCACCGCTCTTGTCAATTCCCGGCCCCGACCGGGAATCCCCCCGTCGCCACTCCCGAGAAGGCACAGACACTCAATGCCCGGTACCGTCCCTAAACCGTCATACCTGCGAAAACGGGAATCCAGGTAGGGTTTGAGCGATGGCTATCGTATTCTCCTGCAATCCAGCCTTCGCGGGGATGACGACTTTTCGAACATGTAAGCACATATTATGCTGTTTACCGCAGCAGCGCTACGGCGTATGCATTCCCACGCAGAGCATGGGAACGATTGAAGTTGTTTGTCGCCTGCACGGCAAGGGCCTATTCCACCACGACCGCGACCCCGGCCATCTTACCCCTGGCGTCGTATTTGTAGAAACCCTCACCCGTCTTGCGACCCAGCTTGCCCTCGGCAACCATGCGCTTCAGGATTTCCGGCGGTTTTTTCCCGTCGGGTTTTCCGTCGAGGGTCCAGATATTGGTGAAGGCATCGAGGCAGACGTCGAGTCCGGCGAGGTCGGCAATACCGAGGGGGCCGAGGGGATAGCCATAGCCGATGTTAAGGCCCTCATCAATGTCTTCGACGGAAGCGGCCCCGGTCTCAATAAGATGCATGGCTTCGATGCACATGGCCCCGGTGAGGCGGTTCATAATAAAGCCGGGCACGTCTTTCTTTACGCGCAGCACATGCTTACCGAGGCGTTCGCCGAGATCGCAGGCAATTTCAAAAAGTCCTTCATCGGTCCTGGAACCCTTGATGAGTTCGAGCAGGGGGTTGACCTGCACGGGGGTGAAGAAGTGGGTGCCCACGAGCCGCTCAGGCCTCTCCAGGGCTTCTGCGAGGGTCTCCATGGGGATGGTGGAGGTGTTGGTGGTGAGGATAGCATGGTCGGCCAGGAGCGGTTCGATTTCTTTGAAGAGGGCATGCTTCACGTCGATGCGTTCGTAGACGGCTTCGATGACCACGTCCATATCCCCCAGCCCGTCAAAGCTGCATTGTTGCTGGATACGACTCAGGACGAGGTCTTTGGTTTCGCCTACCGCGCCTTTGCTGCACAGTCGCTCCAGGGAATAGTCCATGGCCTTTGTTGCACGGTCCAGTGCGGTCTGGTCTTTGTCGATGTGTAGTACGCGGTAGCCTGCCTGGGCGGCTATCTGGGCGATGCCCTCGCCCATGATGCCTGCACCGATAACGGCGATACGTTGGATGTCCATGCCCAAAACTCCTTTAGCTTATATGGATGTGCCGCCGTCGCAGGTAATCACCGTGCCCGTGGTATAGCTCGATGCCTCTGACCCAAGGAAAACCGCCGCGCCGACAATTTCTTCCGGTTGCGCGTGCCGTGCCATGGGTGCTGCACTGATGTATTGGTCGTATATCTCCGGCGTGTCGATAAGTACGGAAGCAAACTTGGTCTCGGTCAAGCCGGGACAGATGCAATTGCTCCGTACGTTCACGGGACCCAGTTCTTTCGCCATGGTCTTGGTCAGCATAATCACGGCTGCCTTGGTCATGGAATAAATCCCCATCATGGGCGACGGGCTCATACCCTCAATCGAACTCACGTTAATGATAGAACCCGATCCTTGCTCCGCCATGATCCGGGCAGCCTGCTGCGCCATCATGAAGTAGCCCTTCACATTCACCTCAAAGGTCTTGTCAAAGGCCGACTCGGGTGCATTGATGATAGGTCCGAAATAGGGATTGGTTGCGGCGTTGTTAATGAGCACATCCAGGCGACCATAGTGCTCTTTGATGTGGCTGAACAAGGCTGCGATTTGTTCGCCATCGCCTGTATGACAGGCAACGCCCTCGGCCTGACCACCCGCATCGCGTATGGCCTGGGCAACCGCATCCACACCCGCCTGCTTACGGGAAGACACGATGACCTTCGCGCCGCGTTTCGCGTATTCCATGGCGAAGGCCTCGCCAATACCACGACTGCCACCATTGATTAAGGCCACTTTGCCTTCAAAATTAAAATCAACCACAATAACTGCTCCTTATGATTCTGTGTCGTTGTCCTGCGCCAGAAATGCCTCCAACGCGGTCTTGCACTGTACTAATAAATCCTGTGATATGGATGGGGCTGCCTGCACCAATACCCGTGCTGCATCCATGCTGCCCGCTGCCAAATGCTTCAACAGCGTAGCAAGCCACCGCGCTTCGAGCAAGCCCGGCGAAATGGCCCCCGCCACGTCCGGGGGCAGCGCCACCCCGTACTCTACTGCAAAATCCACACAGCGCTGAATCGCCACACCATAATCGGGTTTCCGCTGGAGCGCATCGCGATAATGGCTCAAAGCCTGCGGCAGGTTTTTATCCGCTTCGGCCAGCAGCCCCAGATGATAGTGACAGGCGAAACTGCCTGTGCCCTGCACATCTTCCCGCGCTGGTCCTATTGCTAACGCTGCCCTGTAAGCAGCCCGTGATTTTTCGATCTCGCCGAGCATGAGATAGACATAGCCCAGCGCATGGGGGAAATCGGCCCACTGCGTTCCTGCATGGCCCAGCGCTTCGTGACGCTCCAGCACAGTATACGCCTGCCCCACCTTGTCCATATTCACATAGGCATAGGCGAGGGATGTCGCTAAATCTGTTAACACACTCCGCGCCACGAGACCTTGCTGCCCTTGCGGGTAGGCTGCCGTGAAATCGATACACGCACCCGCCTGCTCAAAGGCCTGAACGGCCGGGCCATAGTGTTTCAGGCTGTAGTGGGATTTGCCCAGTTGATACCACAGATATTCATCCCGTGGCTGTTTTTCCAGGGCAGCTTCCAGGATGCTGATGTTCCGGTGCGCCTTGTGTGCCGAGTCATCGTGGGCCTGTATATACCCGCTGTGCACCACCCGCAACCCGGTCGGTGCGCGGGTCTTCTCCCCTGTCACCGCCACCAGCTGTTCATGGACAGGCCCGCCATAGCGATATTGGCCTCTTTTAAAAAATCGTTCCGTATGATGGGTCACCAATTGAGCGTCATCGCCCGGCGCATTCAGGCTTTCAATAGCGATGGTCCCCACCGTGTGCGGTAACTGCCCCGAAGCGAAAGCCAGCAGCGCCGTTCGTGCTGCTGCGCTATCCTGCACCACTTCATCCGCGTCCAGGGTCAGGCACCAGTCCCCGGTTGCGCCATCAATACCTACGTTCCGTGCCGCAGAAAAATCATTACACCAGTCAAAATGCAGTATTGTGTTCGCCCGTGCTGTAGCGATCTGAATCGTATTGTCTGTGGATCCCGTATCCACCACCACAATCTCATCCACTACGGACTCCACAGCATCCAGGCAGGAGGCCAGGCACCGGGCCTCGTTCTTTACGATGAGAATTACACTGATACGTTGCATCAGTCGGCACCAGCTCTTTCAGTGGCAGACCAGGGCAAGGGCACGCGCCAACGGTACCCGCATAGAACTAACTGCACAAGAATAGCACCGCCCACATTCGCCACAATATCCCAGGGGTCAAAGTTCCGGTTCGGTACAAAGAGCTGATGCAGTTCATCACTGATGCCATAGACGAGTACAAAGAGAATGGGCAGTAGCCATTGCCGTCCAGCGGTAGGCGCCCTGGTTGCTCCATTAATCCCGACGCTGATTATGGCCGCCATAATTCCATAGAGGATGAGATGCATAACCTTGTCCCGGCCCGGAAACTCCAGGTCGGGCTCTGGAAGGTCCGAGTGGGACGAGGACCAGAAGATGAATGCACAATAGATAATCAGGGCTATGTAATATCGATACGCCAATGTAGCCTCGCGTTAGACCCAGAAAAAAAGCCTTCCGCAGGGTGCGAAAGGCTTTTCAATTCAATTCAATTCAATTCAGGATACCCGAATCAACCCGCCGCATTAAAGGCGTCCATGCTGATTCCTGTAATTTTTTCAAGCAGATCCATGTCCACCTGCACCATCATGTTCTCCTGCGCCCATTCGTACAAGTAGGACGTATAATCTTCCAGGGTCTGTGATTGCACCTGACGTTGCATATTCAGACGCAACTGTTCCTCTTCCTCAGCCCAGCCTGCACGGTCTTCATCGGTGGGTGAAGTCATGTTGACCAGCTCCACCAGATAGCCATCGCCAAGGATGCTGCGTACTGGACCAATAACGTCACCCGCTTCTTTATCTTTCAGTTCATCAATCAATTGTGCAGTACCCAGGTAGGCCATGGTGTCTGTACCGAGATAGGGGGTCTCATTGGCCTTGACCAGCGGTGTGGTCTGAATCTCCAGGGCTACCTCAGGAAACTGCTCGCTGACCTTGTCCAGGCCAATCCCGGCAGCAACAATTTTTTCTGCCAACTCCCTGGCCTGGGTCTGGTACGCTTCTTCGCGCTTATAAATTGCTTCAGCGCCCTGAATCACTTGTTCGCGCACTTCTTCCAGGGGTGGGATCACACCTTCCACTGTTTCGGTACCTTTGCCCACATAAATAAATAATCGTGCAGGAATAATACGATAAGCAGCTTCTTCCCCTTCTGGTGTCGGTGCGGACATGCTC
>CALAXS010000168.1 GCA_937895305.1 uncultured bacterium | reverse complement strand
CGTACCTACGAAGGTTTCTGGGGCTTTGATAAATTCAAACACATCATCCTGCCCTCCATGACCTATTCCCACCGTCCGGACTCCAGTATGTCCTTCACCGAAACACCCCGTTTCGACAACTACGACAATACCATCGGACAGAGTCGCCTGGAAACAAAACTGGATAATGTCTTTTACGGGCGTGATGCAGAATCCGGCGAGATCTGGCAGGTCGGTCGCTTGAGCCTTTATCAGGGCAACGACTTCTGGAACGCAGTCAGCAAAACCGAAGATTACGAAGTTGAAATAGATGTTCGTCCCCGTCCCTGGTGGGGATTCCAGCTTACAGGTGAACGCCACGTCTCTGATGATGAATATGACCTTGACGCACCCTATGCATTCAGGCAACGTCTGCTGCAGTTTTACGAGCGCGCATTCGGGCATCCCTATGATCTGTATAATGCAAGTCGCTACAACGCACGCTTCGGTGATTATAACCGCCTCTTGAGTCAGTTCTATTATGACAAGACGCCACAGGGCGGTAAATGGAGTGCGCGTATCGGCTACAACTACGCCGAGACCCAGGGTCGCGTATTCAACCGGGAAATTCTCTATGGTGCCGGCTATCGCATCAACGATAAATGGGGAGTCAGCTTCGAGCACCGCTACGACTTTGAAGTCGGCGAGTTACGCACCCAGACCTATGAAATTCGTCGTCGTCTTCATTGTTGGGAAACCGCGATCCGGGTGCGCGATCGTGAGTCCGGGGTGGATATCGACCTGGAATTCAACATCGTTGCCTTCCCGGGAAGCCGGGTGAAATTCTAAGTCATGGACAAAGCGATGCAATCTGCGCTTGACTCCATACTCCCGGAAATCTGTGCATTGCGACATGAATTGCACCAGCATCCTGAAATCCGTTTTCAGGAACACTGGACTTCCAGTCGAATCACCACCTACCTGGAGGCACTGGGGATTCCCTACGAAAGTGGCTTCGCCAAAGGGACCGGCATCGTCGCTACACTGCAAGGTGAAGCCGGGCCGACAGTCGCACTACGGGCCGATATGGATGCCCTGGAAATTACCGAGGCGACCGGCTTACCCTACACCTCACACAATGAAGGTTATATGCACGCCTGTGGTCACGATGGTCACATGGCAATACTCTGCGGCGTGGCCAAAGTCCTTGGCACCGCTAGCCCATTGCACGGTACTGTAAAGCTCATCTTTCAACCTGCTGAAGAGATGGCGGCAGGTGGAAAGCTTATGGTAGAAGAAGGTGCTCTCGATGGTGTGGAGGCGGCCTTTGCCTTGCATGGATGGCCCGGCCTGGCCCAGGGAAAAGTGGGCCTGCGCTCTGGCCCCATCATGGCCAGTGGCGATTTTTTTGAAGTAACCATTCACGGGCGCGGGGGCCATGCCGCAAATCCCGGGAGCACTATCGATCCCATCTTTATCGCAGCCCAGATTATCACCGCATTACAAGGCCTTGTCTCCCGCGAGCTTAACCCCTGGGACGCAGGTGTCATTTCCGTTACACAAATCCAGGGCGGAACCGCAGGCAATATTATTCCCGACACCGCCAGACTGGGCGGTACCTTCCGCGCACTAAGCCCTGCACTGCGCACACAGCTATGGGAAGGTATACAGCGTGTCTGTACGCAAGTCGCCACCAGTTTTCGCGCTTCGGTGGAAGTGCGCCTCACTGTTGAGCCCTATCCACCCTTGAATAACCATCCGGGTCTGACTGCATTCAGTGAACGTGTACTGTCGAAAGCCTTGGGGCGTGAAGCACTGTACCCTGTAGACCACCCCTTTATGACCTCGGAAGACTTCGCCTTTTATGCACAGAAGGTGCCCAGTACCTTTCTTTTTTTAGGGACCGATGCACCCGGTGATACCGATCCAGCCCAACTCCACACCGATACCTTTGACTTTAATGATGCAGCCCTGCCCATTGGGATCACCAGTCTGGTCAGTCTGGCATGCGGCTTTTTACAGAACCCACCCGCTGAATCAGGATGACGATCCAAAGGGCGCGCCAAAGATAAGGCGTACGGTCCATTCATGACAACTGCCCCACGGTGCCTGAAAACATTCCCATGCCGAATACATGGACATACCGAAAAGCATAACCCAGATACCCCAGGCCCACCACGCTCTCATTCGCTCATAAACGGGCGCACTCATCATGAGTAACACGGGCATGACCCCGATATACCACCGGAACCCGTAGGCACTACCCCCGTAGTTATTCGTATTGAAAATGTAGTAAAACGAAAGTAAAACACACGCAGTAAACCCACCCAGGATATAACCCCGCCACGGCAGACTCCGGTCCTGCAAACTCTGGAACACCGCGACCACTCCGGTTATGAGGACCGGGAAAAGCAGAAACAGCCCGAAGCGACCCAGGAGTATGTGAAACCCATAGATGCCCTTGGGCTCATTCAGGCCATCCAGACCCGACGGGGATCGCCAGAATGCCCCTTCATAGAAATACAGTTCCTTACGCATCTGAATCGGCAGCGGACTCCCGGTAACATAGATCATTACTGCAAAGTGAACCAGGAGCGGCAGGGCCATGGCCACGCCAGAATACAGGATGGCCTGCCGGGGAAACTTGAAGATTAAATAAAGCCCGGCAGCGGCAATAAATACGGTGAGTGGCATATCCAGCGTAAACGTAAGGCCACCAAAGAAGCCAAAGGCCATAAAACGCCAGGGTGTGGGGGAGACCCGCTTGCTCCCCAGTACCAGGGCAAAGTACAGCGCAAGCATCATGGCACAGGTGCCTGGTATGTGATTGCTAATCTGTGTCGCAAATCCCGGTAGCTGCGTCCCCAGGGCCAAAACAATAAACGGTGGGATGCGTCGCCAGGGTGTGGCAATAAAGTGCTCCAGAAAACGCGCAAAGATGATAAGAATGATTATGAACGGGACTATGGCCATCCCCAGCACCATGCCCTGTACAATGTGCTTCAGTTGTGTCCTGTCACTCAGATCCCATCCCAGGACAGACCGGAGCACAACATACTCCCCCGTCATCAATAAAGGGAGAATGGGTGGCTTGGTAGAGAGCATACGTCCTTGAAGCTCAACCTTGTCCACCGTGTTCATCGCAAATGGATTGGGTGCCCTATCGGGTGGGCTATCAATGTACCACGTGCCCTCATGGGTCAACGCATATACGGTGGCCAGTCGGCTGTTCGCTGAATCCCCCAGCGTTACCGTCTTCAGGCTATACAGCAGTCCGACCAATAGCACCAGGCCAACACACAGCAACACCACTCGAACACCGGGGTGAATAGTCAGGCTGGCCGGAGTGCTTTTCATAGGTGTACGTGTTTAGCGACGTTTGAAAAAAGACCACGTCTTGCTGAGGAAACCATCGGACTCCTCCGCCTGTACCGCAATCGTAGCCTGTTCATTGACAGGGGTCCAGGTACCCGCAATATTTTCTTCCGTGCTATCAGCAACAAACATACTGCCCGTGCGAATCCAATGGCTATTACGAAGCTCATAGGACTGGGTCTCAGTCCCTGTGGCCCGCAAGAAATTATCGTCCGCAGTGGCAGCCTTGCGCTCCCGATGTAATCGTGTGGCAAAACGGACCTTGCTGATTTCTACTTCCGCCTGATACGGTCGCGTCAAGGACTCTGTCTCAATAAGGTTGACTGCGATAGTTGATGCACTATCTGGATACTGCACATACTCACGGTACCAATAAGGTTTGCGATGTAGTATTTCATCTTTTCCAGACCCACTCGTACGCGCAACAATTTCCACATGCTTTTCTACTGTACGGCGAAGACTCGCCTCGTGTTCGGCTCTGGTTGACCCGGCATCGCTCTCAGAAACCACAGCAGTATTCACCGCCTCGGAATTCTTCGATTTACAACCTGTACCCAATACCAGAAGACACAATAATAAAGATGACGCTATCCGTAACATGGATTTCCTTTCCAATTCACCCCCGAAAAATCGGGTACCTACC
>CALAXS010000167.1 GCA_937895305.1 uncultured bacterium | reverse complement strand
CCATGATCAGGAGGAAGCGCTGGAGCTGGCGGATCGTATTGCAGTAATGAAGGACGGTCATTGCCATCAGATTGGCACACCGGACGAAATTCTGAATCAGCCCGCCAGCGAATTCGTGGAGCAGTTCATGCAACGACAGCGGAAGTTGCGGGGGGGCTAGACCATGGCTGCGTATATGCCACAGGCCATCAGTTTTCTGGGCTTGCTCGTTATGCTGGGCCTGGCTTGGGTGTGTTCTGAAAATCGCAAGGCGGTACAATGGCGTCCCGTGATCTGGGCGGTAGGTCTGCAATTGGCGCTGGCCCTTTTAATACTCCAGACGCGCTTTGGTCCGTGGTTGTTTAATTATGTGAAACAGGGATTCGATGTCATCACCGATGCCAGTACAGCCGGGGCGTCCTTTGTCTTTGGAAACCTGACGCAGTTTTTTCTGATTGAGCATGTGCTGACACCCGGCGCAACAGGGATGGAGCAGCAGGGGCCTTTCGCCATTAGTGCAGTCATCGCTTTTAATGTATTGCCCGTAATAATTTTCGTTTCAGCACTTGCGGCTATCCTCCAACACGTTGGCATTATTCAGTTGGTGGTGCGCGCTATGGCCTGGCTCATGCAGCGGACCATGAAGACGTCGGGCGCGGAGACCTTTGGTGTGGCGTTACTGGCCTTTCTGGGGATTGAGTCGGTAAGTGCGCTGGGGAGTTACCTGGGACGGATGACCCGGTCGGAGATTTTTGTGTTGATGACGGGATTTCTGGCGACCATCGCGGCGAGTGTCATGGTGGCCTATGCGGGTTTTGGCGCGGAGCCGGGCCATTTGCTGGCGGCCTCGATTATGAGTGCACCTGCGGCGTTGGCCATGGCGAAAATCATCATCCCGGAAACGGGAACACCAGAAACGAGTGGCATCACGAGGGTAGACATTCCGCGTGAGAGCCACAGTATTTTTGATTCGATTACGCTGGGTACCCAGCGCGGGGTGCAGATGGCGTTGAGTGTGGGGTCCATGCTCATTGTCTTTGTGGGACTTATTTATCTGGTGAATCTTTTTACGGTGGGTATTACCGGGCAAAGCCTGACCAGTCTCCTGGGCTGGGGCTTCCGACCCTTGGCCTGGGTCATGGGCATTCCGACGCAGGACGTAGCGGTTGTGGCGGAGTTGCTGGCGACGAAGTCGGTGTTCAACGAATTTTTGGCCTATCAACAATTACAGCCCTTGATTGCGGAGGGTCAATTGTCGCCCCGCTCCGTGACCATTGCGACCTATGCCTTGTGTGGTTTTGCGAATCCGGGCAGCCTGGGTATCCTGATTGGCGCCCTGGCGAGCCTCGTGCCGGAACGTCGTGATGAAGTGGCCAAGTTGAGTCTCCGTGCTTTTGTCGCGGGGACCCTTGCGGCCTTTAGCACAGCGTGTATCGCGGGGATGTTGACCCATGGCTAAGGAACGGGTGCAGCCCCCGCGGGCCTTGACCATTGCCGGGAGCGATTCGGGTGGTGGCGCAGGAATTCAGGCGGACCTGAAGACTTTTCAGGCGCTGGGGTGCTATGGCATGTCAGCCATCACTTCGGTCACTGCGCAGAACACCGTGGGCGTCCAGGCTATTCACGACATCCCGCCACGTTATGTTGGGCAGCAGATTGATGCCGTGCTGGAGGACATCGGTGCAGACGCGGTCAAGACCGGGATGCTGTCGAACATCGGCATTATGGAGGCAGTGGCCCAGAGTCTGCAACGGCACTTTGTGGAGAAGCTGGTTATTGACCCGGTTATGGTGGCGACCAGCGGTGATCCGTTGATGCAACAGGATGCCGTGGAGGCGTTAAAACATTTACTCGTCCCGGTGGCCTGGGTGATTACACCGAATATACCGGAGGCGGAACTGTTGTCGGGCCAGACCATATCGACCACGGTTGAAATGCAAAAGGCCGGGGAGGCCATTTATGCCCTGGGTCCACGCTATGTGTTGGTGAAGGGTGGACACCTGACGGGCGCGGAGGCGGAGGACTGGCTGTTTGACGGGGAACAATGGCAAGGATTCACATCACCCCGTCTGGATACACCCCATACCCATGGGACGGGGTGTACGCTGGCGGCTGCCATAACAGCCTATCTGGCGCAGGGACTGGAAGTTCCGGAGGCGGTAGATAAGGCGAAAAAGTACCTGACCGAGGGGATTCGTATGGGGCAGCAACTTGGGCTGGGGCATGGGCCAGTCCACCATGGTTGGGCGATACAGCCCCCGCAATTTGGGGCTGGCGATTGAGTCGCCTCGGCAATGCGATTGACATAACCACTATGTTACTAAGCCTTTATGGTGTGTACTCCCTCCAGATGTAACGTGTAGACCTTAGCGGGGATTTGAGGATGACTGCGGGGATTTGATAGAATCGACAAGTCTACAGGTAACCGATTCAGGTGTGGTATGGCGTATAGTACCGTGCGGCTACATACGCTGCA
>CALAXS010000166.1 GCA_937895305.1 uncultured bacterium | reverse complement strand
GTATTTCCTGCTCCCGGACTAAAGTATCTTTAGGGATGATGATAACCTTGGGCACAGTGCTTACGAGCGTGGCCCCGAGGGCATTGCCATGAAGATAGCCAAAGGCATAATTGAGGTGCTTAAGCCGCTGCCCCAGCGCGCGCTCATTATCCTGTGCTTCCTTGTTTCGTTCTGTGTTTGTACCACGCCATGCCTGATTCAGCGTACTCTCAAAGATCATGATTTCGGGCGCTATAGGGGTAGCCGCCCTGAGCAATGGGCCAAGCCCCGAAGGTAGCGTCTGTTGCGCAGCAGAAATCTTGTCGTTGGTGATTTGGTCTATGTTTTGCCAGATACCACTGTAACGATGCAGAAGTGTGTACCATGCGAAATATGTTGCATCATCCGGGCCATAACTTCTTTCGGTAGGCTGAAGATAATACGCGGTAGGAACCGGCGCATAGGACTGAATCCGCTCTTCTATAAAGGGGTCAGCAGGTATAGCGAGGAAGTCGAGTTGATTCGCCAGCGTGTACCAGTCGTAGCCATGTTGTGCTTTGGGATGAACCGTAGTTTGAAACCCGCTTTTTGCTGCCGGACTGGTCTGGGCGACCGTGGTGGCAAGTACACTGTGTGCCTGGGCAAAGACCTGATTCATCTGCCAGAGCTGGAATGTTGCATCGTCCGGTAACGGTAAAGGCCAGGCCCGCTCACGTTCCAGATAATCCTCCTGACAATGAGGAGATTGGCAGATGGGTTCCTCGCTGGCACAAAGATAAGCGGGCGAACCCAGAACGAATAAGCCTTCGGTACCGGTCAGGTGTTGGCGCGTATTATTCCGTACCTGCTCCACCAGATTGTTTTTATACGAAGGATTGGAAAGGCAGGGTTGGCGCAAGGTACCGTCCACCGCAGCTTCGGCTTGAATCGTAGCGACTTCCGGGATTAGAGAAAGTTGCGCTGCATTGGCGAGGAGAAAATTTTCTGGACCTGCCGGAGCGACAATATGCGTATAGCCCATTTTCTTTAAGCGTATGTATTGGTCCAGACCATTGAGTTCCAGGTGGGTGGGCGTAGAGAAAAGCATCTTAAACTCAGGTATAAATTGTTCATGCTGCACAGGGATGAAAAACGATTCGCTATAGCCCCGCGCAAGGAGTAAAGGCGCCATGTGCTCCACCTGTCCGGAAGTCACAGCGACATCAATGCGCAGCATGGGCGCTATGAGGTCAGCGAAATTGAGCCGCAGCAGGGCATCCCCACCCTCCGGGGGCAAGGAGACATAGGATTCCGTGACCACACGGCCGAAGGTATCAATGGCACGCCCATAGAGCGTACAGCCCTGTGCCTGCCGCGATGAACCCTGTACCGTACAACGCAACTCCAGGACATCATTTGCACGCAAGCCCTGCTTTACCTGGTAATCCAGCTTGGTGATGGCGGGCCATCCATCTATTCGGAGCGACTGGGTAAACCAGTCAACAACCCCATCCTTGTCCATGAGCCAGGCATCGACAAGGTAAAATCCGGGACCGATGACGAGTGGCATTTCTGCGGATCTTCTACCCCGGATATTTCGCTCCTCCAGTACATAGAGGGGCTGGGGATCACCTTCCCGGCGTAAGCGTATTTTTAAATGATGCTCTTTTGTGGCCGTCTGGCTCCATTGAATGCGGAGGGTACGTGTATGCATGTCTGATTCCGAATCCCGCAGCGCTTGCACATATTCCTGGGGGAACCAGGGCGGAATTTCATCAAGGAGGGGACCTGAGTCACTGGCAACTTCCAGATGAGTCAGCGTGAGGTCCGGGGTGCCCCGACCGAGGAAACGCAGGAGCTTCCCAAAAAACGAATAGGCCTGGGGATAGTATTCCAGGGCATTAGGGATAGCCGTGTCCGGTGGTGGCACCAGGCCATGTTGTACAGGCCAGGCTTTACTGCTGGCGCATTGTGCGACACGACCATTGCCCAGTGTACCGAGGGTGTAGTCCAGTGTCTGTAGATTCCATCCGCTACTTTCTTGTAGCGTTTCAGGAAGATCAAAGGGGCTGCTGTCTTGTAGCCGCTTTTGCCATGTACCGTTTTGCATCGGTGTACTATGGGCGAGAAGAAGGCCCGTGCCTTGACGTACTTGATCCAGAATCTGGTCCGTGGCCCAATCAGGCAAGATGTCCGGCA
>CALAXS010000165.1 GCA_937895305.1 uncultured bacterium | reverse complement strand
CACGTCATTGCGAGGCACGAACGTAGTGAGTAACGTGGCAATCTCGTGCTCGCAACGATTCACTCTATAAACAAAGGTCCATAACATTTCATGGAAACATGAAAACGCCGTAACATTTCAAACTGGGGATAAATGAGGATTTGGATATACGCCGTCAATATGCTTAAATGGAACGCCTGACAAATAAATAAGGAATGTTAACATGCGCCCCAATGACCCCACTGCCGAGCCAGGATTCACATCACGCCGTAGCTTTTTCCAGACCGCAGGGCTTGCCGCGATGGCAGGTGCGAGCACACTCATCCCAACCACTGCCCAGGCCGCTACCCCTGTGAAGCGAAACGGCGACACCCACATGAAGCTCAGCCTCGCTGCGTATTCTTTCAACAGTGTGCTTCTCAAGCGCCCCTCCCCCAAGGCCTATGCCGATGCCAAGATGCGCATGGAAGACTTCATCGACTTTTGCGCCTCCCTGAATCTCGATGCATGCGAACCCACCAGCTACTACTTCCCCGGTGACCTCACCACCGAATACCTTCTCTCCATCAAACAACGCGCATTCCGTTTGGGCCTTGCCATTTCCGGTACCGCCATCGGCAATGACTTCTGCGTACCCAAAGGTGAAGCATGGGACAAGGAACTGGAAATGACCCGGGAGTGGATCGACCACGCGGCGGTACTCGGCGCGCCGGTAATTCGCATCTTCGCAGGTAAAGTCCCCAAGGGTGGCGACGAGGCCGCTGCGCTGGACAGCTGCATCGAAGGTATCAACGAATCCCTCAAATACGCTGCACAAAAAGGGGTCTTCCTCGCCCTGGAAAACCACGGTGGCATCACCGCAACCCCCAAACAGATGATGCGCATTATCGATGGTGTCGACGACTCCCCCTGGTTCGGTGTCAATTTCGATAGCGGCAATTTCCAGACCGACGACCCCTACCGTGACCTGGCTGTCATCGCGCCCTATGCGGTCAACGCCCAGATTAAGGTGAAGATTCGTCCCGACGGAAAACATGAAGACGCTGACTTCAAGCGCATCATCAACCTGCTCAAGGATGCCGGATACCGTGGCTACATCGTTCTGGAGTATGAAGAGAAGACAGATCCTTTCACAGCCATTCCCCCTTACATTGACCAGATCCGTGAAGCAATTCACGGTTAAAAAAATAAACAGAATAAAAGTCAATTTGCCTTGGAAGTCGGGGGCCTGCCCCAGTACAATATATAAAAGTGCTTGATGACGTGTGGTGAGAATAAGACTATTGTTTTGACCGGGAGGACAGGAATCATGGCTAAACAGGGTGAAGAAGGACACAAAGACATTATGCATGATGTCGGGGCTATTGTTCTCGGCGGTGGACGGGGAACAAGGCTGTACCCCCTCACCAAAGTACGCGCCAAACCCGCCGTCCCACTTTGTGGGCGTTACCGGCTTATCGACATCCCCCTCAGTAACTGCCTCAATTCCGGCATCAACCGCATGGTAGTACTCACCCAGTTCAACTCCAACTCCCTCAACCGTCATATCAACAACACCTACCGCTTCGACCAATTCAGCGACGGCTTTGTCGACATCCTCGCTGCGGAACAAACCGACGAAATCGGTGACTGGTTTCAGGGCACAGCGGATGCGGTGCGTAAACAGCTCATACACATCCGCAACTTAAACGCCAAGTACTACATCATTCTGTCTGGCGACCAACTCTATCGTATGGATTACCGCGAAATGATGAAGACCCACATTCGCAAGAAAGCGGATATTACTGTTTCTGCACTTCCCGTGAGTCGCAAGGATGCTACCGGATTCGGTGTCATGAAAGTGAACAATGCAGCACGGATTAACAAGTTCGTGGAGAAGCCCACCGAGAAA
>CALAXS010000164.1 GCA_937895305.1 uncultured bacterium | reverse complement strand
AAGATAAGCATCCCGATGACAATCAGGATAATGACGAATATTTCCATAGGGCCGGGCATGGATTAGTAATAATTCCGTTTATCCGGGCGTAGCAGCACCCAGATGAGCAATACCCAAGGCCAGAAGAAGAAACAAAGTATCACGAGAAGACAGCCGGATCTGCCGCGTGCTTCTGCATCGCCGAAGGCCCAGAAAAGGCTCCAAAGCCAGATAATGAAGGGTACAAATAGAATTAGCAGGATGCCAAAAATGCCTATTGAGGTCATGATTGCTTCCAGTGGGCCAAAGGATGTGGTCATGCTGGTCCTCCCCTTTTAGTTAGTCGACGCTATCGGCATCTTCCTCAATCACCACCGCCGTACCATAGACGAATACCTCTGCTGCACCCGAAGCAATCTCGGATGAAGCATAGCGTGTGCATACTATTGCATTCGCATCGAGGTGCTTGGCGTTTTGAATCATACGGTCCAGGGCTTGCTCGCGGGATTCAGCGAGCATCTTGGTGTATTCATCGATCTCGCCGCCCACAAGGTTACGAAAAAAAGCGAGGATATCTTTACCGATGTGCTTGCCGCGCACGGTGCCCCCACGGACCATACCGATAGTCTTGGTGATTTTCTTGCCGGGGATCTGGTCGGATGTTACGACGATCATCGGTGTACCTCTCGGGTGTAGCGGTCAGTCTTGATAGTTTCCATGCGGTTGCGCAGGACGGAGATAAACAATACAACCAGCCCTACACTGGGTATGGCAATGAGCATTTTCTCAAGGGCAGAACCCCAGGGCTCCATGGTAAAGAGGTATACGCCGTAGATGGTGAGTAGAACCACACCCAGTACAAATATAACCCAGCCCGTCTTCCGCTCAGCGCGGTTATACACGTTATCCAGAAAGGTATCCCACACTTCATCGGGCGGGTCTTCAAAATGAAACAGGGCATCCGTCCCGATGGCCAGGTGCTGCATAGACTCCAGCTCGCGCTTGAAGGCGGGCGATGATGCGCACAACGCCTCCAGCCGGGCCTGCTCGTCTGCATCCAGCTCACCATCGATATACCCGGATATAAGGGCCTCCTGTTCTTCCACTGTCTTGTCCACTTTATCATCCATAAAAAATTAACACCCGCGCAGGCCCAATGACCTGCCTGATTTTATACCAGGGCGGCCTCCCCGGTTTGTCTGGATTCGATGACCCGCTTGAGCGCTTTCCGCGCTCCATGAAGACGCGACATCACCGTACCCTTGGGAATGTCCAGAAGATCCGCAATCTCCAGGTAGGACAATTCCATAAAATGGCGTAGCTTGAGAATCTCCCGCTGATCTTCACTGAGCTCTGCCATGGCATCACGAATACTCAATTGCAGGTCGTCCAGTTCCACTTCGCCACGTGGCCCACGACTTGCTGCAGTCACATCGAAGCCGGTTTCCATCATAGAATCCAGCGACGATTCACCCCGTCGCTTTTTCTTCTTGATGTGGTTCAGGCTGGTATTTTTTACAATACGGTACAACCAGGGGTAAAAGGGCATGGTGGTATCGAAGCGATGTATGCCTTTATAGGCGCGTATGAAGGATTCTTGTGCAACTTCCATAGCTTCGTCCCGGTTTCCCAGTATGCTGTATGCAGCAGCAAAGGCCCTGCGCTGATAGGCGTGCACCAGGTCGCCGAAGGCGGCCCGGTCACCCTTGTGCGCGGCCAATATTACCGCATGTTCTTCAACAGTAGTCTCCATGATTCTGTTGTGATTACCCCTGAGCTTTGCACTTTATTCACCCCCAGACTACATTTTTTTCAGGCCCCACTCAAGTCCATCTACGACAATTGGTTAAACTGTAATGGCAAGCTTGGTTTTTATACCCTGCCTGTACTAGGATCAGGGGTGTTGTGTAGAATGCACCGAGTCTGAAATCAAGCTATATTGACCCTGAATGGAGCGTATTCTCATGGAAGATTACATTATTCGGCCACGGCGAAACCGGAAAAGTCCGGCCATCCGTGCTCTCATCCGGGAAACCCGCCTCCATCCTGAAAACCTGATTTGGCCCCTCTTTGTGGTCGAAGGTGAGGGGCAACGTATCCCGGTGACTTCTATGCCGGGTGTGGACCGCTTCAGTATTGATGTGCTGGTGCAGGAAGTGAAGGAAGCCCATGCGCTGGGTATTCCGGCCGTGGCCCTCTTCCCGGTGATAGCGGAAAAACTAAAGGATCGTGTCGCCACGGAATCCACCAATCCCGATGGACTCCTGCAACGGTGCATCAAGGCACTAAAGGAAACGGTGCCGGAAGTGGCGGTGATTTGTGATGTGGCCATGGACCCCTATTCCAGTGATGGCCATGATGGGCTGGTGGAGAAGGGTGAAATCCTCAACGACCCGACGCTGCCGATTCTGGCGGAGATGGCCATTGCCCAGGCAAAGGCCGGGGCGGATATGGTAGCACCTTCGGACATGATGGATGGTCGGGTAGATTACATACGCACACGTCTGGATGAGGAAGGCTTTCAGGATGTGGGTATCCTCGCGTATTCTGCAAAATACGCCTCAGCCTTCTATGGCCCCTTTCGCGATGCGCTGGATTCAGCGCCTAAGTCGGGCGACAAGAAAACGTATCAGATGGACCCGGCGAATACGAAAGAAGCTATACGCGAGATTACGCTGGACATCGACGAGGGTGCAGACATGGTGATGGTGAAGCCCGCAGGGCCTTATCTCGATGTGCTGTACCGCGTGAAAGAAGCCAGCGAAGTGCCTGTGGCGGCCTATCAGGTAAGTGGCGAATATGCCATGATTCAGGCTGCTGCGCAAAACGGCTGGCTGGATCAGGAAGCGTCCATGATGGAGAGTGTGCTGGCTATCAAGCGCGCAGGTGCGGATATGATACTCACGTACTTTGCGAAGGAGTTGGCTGCCCGACTACAGAATTAAGTGGTCTGGCCTTGGGACTCGACGTGCTGCAAAATATCTGTAGCTGCATTTTCAGGAAGCCATTCAACATGGCCCGTCCCCACATCGTAGATTGCGCCGACCACCTGCACCATGCCCGACTTGACCAGATTGCGCACCACCGGGCTGGCCTTAAACAGGTTCTCCATGCTCTGCCATACGTTTTCTATCGTAGCATGAGGAATGATTTCGGCCATATTCAGATCAGGGTGCTGGTTCTGTGCACGCTTTACCGCGGGCAGAATCGCGTCGAAAAGAAGGGGAATGTTGTCTTCTGGCGGCAGGGGGGCCCCGTCTGCTGCCCGGGCCGTTGCAGTAACTGCACCGCATTGGGTATGCCCCATGATTACCAGGAGCCGGGTCTTTACATAGACCAGACCAAATTCAATAGAAGCAACCTCACTCGACTGACACACATTACCTGCCACACGAATCACAAAGAGGTCCATAATACCTGCGTCGAAAATACGCTCTAATGGAATCCGGGAGTCGGAACAACTCAGCAGGGTAGCAAAGGCATGGTCACCCTGATCTTCTGTTCCCGCTTGATGCAACCGTGCGGCATCACTATATGGATGCTCGGACACCCCCTCCACAAACCGGGTATTGCCTTCTTTCAGGCGCTGCTTACAGGTTTCAGGATCGGGTTTATCCGACAAGCGCCTCATAGCTTATTGTTTACCTGGCGGGGTACGCAGGACCATGAGCCGGATTTCGGTCATGTCTTCGATGGCGTATCTGATGCCTTCACGGCCCAGGCCACTGTCTTTCACACCGCCATAGGGCATGTTGTCCACGCGGAAGGACGGCACGTCACCGATAACCACACCGCCCACATCCAGTACGTCCCAGGCTTTGTGGGCCTTGTAAATGTCATTGGTGAAAACACCAGCCTGAAGACCGAACCTGGAATCATTCACTTCGTCAAGGGCCGCGTCATAATCACTGAACTTGCTCAATATCGCCGCAGGGCCGAAGAATTCTTCGCGGTACATATTGGTATCACGGGGTACATTTTCCATAACGGTGGCTTCGACCATAAGGCCTTTACGCTTACCACCACAGAGCACGGTCGCACCTGCTTCAGCTGCTTCATTCATCCAGGCTTCCATGCGGCTGGCTTCGCCTTCAGAGATGACTGGTCCAATCCAGGTGTCGTCATCTTTGGGGTCGCCAATCTTCAGGGCCTTGGTGGCTGCAACAAACTTCTCTTTGAATACATCGTAGATGTTCTCGTGAATGATGATGCGTTGTACGCCGATGCAGGTCTGGCCGGACTGATAGAAAGCACCGATTATGATACGGCTAACGGCATCTTCAATATCCGCATCTTCGTCCACGATAACCGCGGCATTCCCACCCAGCTCGAGAACCACTTTCTTTTTACCGGCACGGGCCTTTAACTGCCAGCCCACTTCAGGCGAGCCTGTGAAGCTGAGAAGCTTGAGGCGGTCGTCGGTCGTGAAGAGATCCGCACCATCACGACGACAGGGCAATATGGAGAAGGCCCCTTCGGGTAAATCGGTTTCAGCGAGAATTTCGCCAATGATGATGGCGCCCAATGGAGTAAGGCTCGCTGGCTTCAACACAAAGGGACAACCAACTGCGAGAGCCGGTGCAATTTTATGTGCAGCCAGATTCAGCGGAAAGTTGAAGGGTGAAATAAAGGAGCATGGACCCACGGGGACGCGTTTCCACATGCCCCAGTAATCTTTGGTGCGTGCGCTACGGTCGAGATTGAGCACTTCACCGGGGATATTCACCGCATCTTCTGCGGCAATCTTGAAAGTATCAATGAGGCGGGTCACTTCGCCACGACTATCCTTGATGGGCTTGCCCGCCTCCACGCAAAGTGAATAGGCCAACTCGTCGAAGCGTTCCTGAAAACGCTGCACACAATGTTCCAGAATTTCCTGACGCTGATACGGTTTCATCTTGAGCATAGCGGGGAATACTGCGTCCGCTGCGGCGATACCTTGCTCAATAGCGGTAGCATCCGCCATGGCCACGCGGGTCGCCACTTTACCGGTATACTTGTCGATCACTTCCAGGTCCGTATTGGCCTGAACAGGTTTATTTGCCAGGTAGTATGGGTATTGTTCTTTTAGCATGATAGTGACGTCTCCACTCTTTGGGGTACGTTATGTTAATTTACAATTTGAAGGGTTTCGTTAAGTCGATCATTTTCGCGGTAATCGATGGGCACTGCAATGAGTGCGGGTTTGCCACAGTTAAACGCTTCTTCGAGTACATCCACAAGCTCACTGCTCTTTGTAATACGGAAGCCCGCGCACCCGAAACTCTCTGCAAGCATGACAAAATCAGGATTACCAAAGGCCAGGTCTGTGCTGTGACCATACTCCTTTTCCTGCTTCCACTTAATCAGGTTATAGCAATTATCCACCCAGATCA
>CALAXS010000163.1 GCA_937895305.1 uncultured bacterium | reverse complement strand
ATTGATCCGCTGTTGATGCTGTCCCCCGAAGACCTCCTCGAAGATCAGCGCATAGAGAAAGAACACCTCGTCCATAACATGCACTATCTCCATGACAGCAAACTTGTGGAATTAATGCTGAGCTACCGCCCCCCATGTTTGCTTCTACACGTATTACGGCAGCAGGTATCGATCTGGTAGAAAATCATTCTGCATTTAACCTGCGCTTCCCGCCCGACCCATATTGATGGAACGTCTGGTTGAGGAAGTTGAGTTATCCCCGCTGGATGGGGAAATCCGGATGGCACTCTTGCGCGAAGAAATTGCCCGCCCTGTGGATCGCTGGCGTAGCCATGTCATTCAGCAGGTACTGCACTGGCTGGCTGGCCCCTTCAAGGACGACGTGGACGAATGGCTACCCTCCCTGGCGACCATCCGAAATAAAATTGCAGAAGAACCTCGCCTTTAGGTATCCACGTTTTTTTAAACTTCGGCAATAATCCCAAGGAATGCATCAATTTCATCATGACTATCCAAAAGCTCCCGCACCACCCCAGCAAATTGCTCCAGGCTCAAGCCCAATGCCTTTAATGACCCTTCAGGTAAATCCAAAGCACGGCCATTGGTGGGTTCAGCAAGATCCGCCTTAAAGGCTGCATAGGTTGCTAAAGTCGTCAAGTGAGCCAGATCAGGCGCTTCTTCGGCACGCTCCGGCTGTAATTGATTGCGAATTGCATCCACTACGGTCAACGGTAAATTCCAATGCTCTGCAAGGATTCCACCCAATTCAGCATGGTCCGTGCCATGGTGCTCCTGTAGAACCTCCTCCAACAGCTTCCCCTCATCATGGGCCAATTGCACGGCTTCCCGGAAAGTCTCCGGGCACAACATATCCAGCGCGACCTTACCAAAATCATGAAGCAACCCGGCTTCAAAGCACCCTTCAATGTCCTTGGGCAACAGCTTGGCCAAACGCTCGGCAGCCATGGCGGTCCCAAAAGAATGGCGCCACAACAGACTACGGTCATAGCCCGAACTTTCCTTACCCATGTTCTGGAACGCACTTGCCGTCAAGGTCAGATTACGGACTTCCAGAAAGCCCAGCATGACAATGGCTTGCGTAACACTGCTAATCTGTCGATAAAAACCATAATAGGCCGAGTTTACCAGCTTCAGTATGGTTGAGGACAAACTCTGATCCGCAGCTATATGCTCTCCCAGATCCAGTGCACTGGCATTCGGATCGGCCGCTGTCGATAAAATCTTACCCAGTACCGTGGGTAAGGTAGGCAGTTCCTTTACACGCAGTATCGCTTCCTTGAGATCGGATTCACTCACAGGCACATCCTTTTTGTACTACTAAATGCCACAAAGACAGGCTCAATAATACGGTACAACCTTGGATGAAGCAAGAAAATTATTTACAATAGGGTGAATTCAAAATCAGGAGTATCCCCATGCCCAACATAAACCCAGCCCTACCCGATGCAGGCAAGTCCGCACCAGCATTCAACCTGCCCGCCAGCAACCAGAAAAATATCCGGCTCAGCACACTTAAAGGCCAATGGGTAGTGCTGTACTTTTATCTCAAAGACGATACCCCCGGATGTACTATCGAGGCCAAGGAATTTCGCGATGCTATCGCGGCATACAACAAACTAAATACAGTAATACTGGGTATCAGTCCCGACCCGGTGGAAAAGCACTGCAAGTTTATCGACAAGCATGATCTGGATTTCATATTACTCAGTGACGCGGATCATGCTATTGCAGAGAAGTATGGTGTATGGGTAGAAAAAAACCTGTATGGACGTAAATACATGGGTATACAACGCGCCACCTTCCTCATCGACCCCAAGGGAAAAATTCAACACGTATGGCCCAAGGTCAAACCCAAGGGTCATGCACAACAAATTCTGGATGTATTGGCAGAATTGTAATAAAAGAGGGCACCTTCATAGCAGGTACCC
>CALAXS010000162.1 GCA_937895305.1 uncultured bacterium | reverse complement strand
TGTAGATAAAGCAATGATGCCGATTAAGGCACTAACAAATTCATTCATTCTTCGCTCCTTGCTTTTCTGATTATTCTTAACGGAAGGTCAGTTTATACAGGAATATAGTTGACGAATGCAACATTTTTTTTACTTCTTGCAAACTTTTTGGCCGTTTTATCACTTTAAGTATGTGCTGATTTTGGAGGAAAATCGACGGTTCAAGGATCAATAGTGTCGCAAGGGAGGGATTTGGACGAGCTTTCCGTCAGCGAATTTGCCCCCAAGCTTGTGCCTGAGAACGAGGAAAGCATCCGCCCACTGGTTCCCATGCTCTGCGTAGGAATCTGGGCGAGTCTAGAACGATTATACATGTATGCATTCCCACGCGGAGCATGGGAACGAGAATAATTTGCCCCCAAGCTTGTGCCTGGAAACGAGCGGATAGCATGCAAAGGATCAGTCTGCGGTGACTTCTGATAAAGTTACTTCAACGGTGACAGCGCTTTCATCGGGTGTATCATCGACCAGCTCAGCGCATTCTATCTTGAGCATTCGCTTGATGTCATCGACTGCACCTTCCAGTGCTGCGCGGGTCGCTTCTGTGCCCTGGATGACTACCTTCTCTACCGGAGCAGCCATGGATACATTGGCATCGGCCTTGGCCTTGCGGATTTGGTCGATGACTTCGATACTCAGCCTGTAGGTGTCGGCGTGGGCAGGTGCCGGGATAGCGGCCAGTTCGTCCAGGCTCGGCCATGGGCTACGATGTACCGAGCTGTGCATATCAGAATCGTTGCTATAGGCCCAACCCCAGACTTCTTCCGTGATGTACGGTAGATAGGGGGCGAGCAAACAAACCAGTGCACGATGCACTGTGCGCAGGGTTGCGCAGGCAGAGAGACGCCCTTCGGTCAGTTCTTCATCATAGGTGCGGGGTTTGGCGAGTTCGAGATAGTTGTCGCAGAAGGTACGCCAGAAGAAATCCTCAATCACAGAAAGGGCCTGCGCATAGTCGAAGTTCTCGAAAGACTTGGTGGCCTGTGCAATCATGGGGCGGAGTTCAGCGATAACCGCGCGGTCCGACTCGTTGGTGATCTTGTCGGCGGTGAGGGTTGCCGGGTCTACGCCTTCGATGCGCATGAGGGTGAACTTGCTTGCATTGAAGAGCTTGGTGACCAACTTCTTCCCCACTTTGAAAACTTGCTCGTCGTAGGCCGTGTCCACTCCGAGGCGCGCGCGAGCAGCCCAGTAGCGCACGGAATCGGCACCAAACTCATCGATGAGGGGTTCGGGGGTTACGACATTGCCTTGGCTCTTGGACATCTTCTTGCGGTCGGGATCGAGGATCCAGCCGCTAATAACGACATTGCGCCAGGGGATTTCGTTTTCGTGGAGGTACGCTTTTACGATGGTATAGAAGGCCCATGTGCGAATAATCTCGTGGCTCTGGGGACGCATGTCCATGGGGAAAAGTTTCTGATGGCGGTCTTTGTCATTCACCCACTGGCTGGCAATCTGCGGCGTGAGTGAGCTGGTCGCCCAGGTGTCGAGGACATCGGGGTCGCCTGTGAATCCACCCGGCTGGTCGCGCTGGTCTTCGGTGTAACCGGGGGCTACTTCACTCATGGGGTCAATGGGTAAGGTGTCCAAAGCGGGAACCAAGGTCTTGTCATATTCGATTTCGCCATTGGCATCGATGGGATACCAAACGGGAATAGGCACACCGAAGTAGCGCTGACGACTGAGGCACCAGTCCTGGTTCAATCCTTCTACCCAGGTGGAGTAGCGCTTGGACATAAACTCAGGATGCCACTTAATCTTCTCGCCCTGCGCGAGGAGGGCTTCCTTCTTGTCCATGATTTTGGTGTACCACTGACGGGCAGGAATCAATTCGAGAGGGCGATCGCCTTTCTCAAAAAACTTCACGGCATGTTCGATGGCTTCGCTGGGGCGGTCGATGACCCCATCCATACTCTCGGCCATTTCGATGATTACTTTTCGAGCCTTGTTGACATAGAAGCCCTGGATGGCACTGGAAACGCGGTTGGCGGTGTCCATGTCCACACTGGGGAATTCTTCAGTGCCATAGGTGATGGGCAGGATATGTCCGTTACGTCCGATGACCTGGCGGGTGGGCAGCTTGAGATCGCGCCACCATTCCACATCGGTCTGGTCCCCGAAGGTACAGCACATGACCACACCTGTACCCTTTTCCGGGTCGGCCTTGGTGTCGGTGATGATGGGCACGGGGGCTTTGAACATGGGCGTAATGGCGTTCTTGCCTACATATTGTTTAAAGCGTTCGTCATCGGGATGGACAATGACCGCGACACAGGCGCCCAAGAGTTCCGGGCGGGTGGTGGCTATTACAAGATATTCGTCACTACCTTCGATACCGAAGCGGAGAAAGTTATAGGCACTGGGACGTTCTTTATCTTCGATTTCTGCCTGGGCGATGGCGGTCTGGAAATCCACATCCCACATAACGGGACGCTCGGCCTGGTAGCTTTCGCCTTTATCCAGCAGGTCCAGGAAAGATGCCTGCGAGGTGCGGCGGCAATGCTCGTCAATGGTGGCGTATTCCTGTTCCCAGTCGTAGCTGAGACCGAGACGGGTCCAGAGGTGTTTGAACGCTTCTTCGTCTTCTACGGTGACAGATTCGCAAAGTTCGATAAAATTGCGACGGGAAACTGGCAGGGGATCGCCCTTGGTCCCCCGCTCCCGCTTAAAATCGGGGTCATAATGTACATGTGGTTCGCATTTAACGTTGTAGAGATTCTGTACCCGACGTTCCGTGGGGAGGCCGTTATCGTCCCAGCCGATGGGAAAGAAGATGTTTTTACCCGTCATGCGCTGGTAACGAACGATGAAGTCCTGGTGGGAATAGC
>CALAXS010000161.1 GCA_937895305.1 uncultured bacterium | reverse complement strand
GGAACCGCTCTGCATCGTCTATAAAGACGCGTTTAAGTGCGGCAATGGCGGCACCCAGGATGATGCCTGACTTGAGCGCATTGGGCATGAACTTGATGATGACTTTGCCGAGGCCCGTAATGCCCAGCACAAAGACGATGACGGCAAACCATATTGAGGCCGCCGTCATGACCTGGAATTTTTCGACAGGCGTTATGTATGCCTCCGGCGCAAGCACAAAGGTCAGGGCCAGCGGTAGAGCCGGGGTGATCCAGCCCGGCGCGAATGGTTCTCCGAAAAGTATAGGCGCGCTACTGAGTAGCACGGAATGGATAAAAACCATCGCAAGGGCCTCTTCAAAAGAGAGACCAAAGTATCCAGTAAGTATAGGAACGAGACCCAGGCCTGTTGCCCCGGCAACAAATATGCCCTGTGCTAATTCCGGCCATTCAACCCGTGTATGTAAAAAGGGGACTCGAAATGTGAACATGCCCCATTTGAATCCCGGATGTACCTGCCCCTCTTCTCTTGTGATGGCCATGTCTGCCCTCCGCGCAATGGTTAGAGATTGATTTATACCGGGATACTGCACCTGCCCAGTGGCATCCCGATTTAGCAGCACTTACTTTAGCATTGTTAGCGTGGGGATGCCAGTCTATAGAAAAACTCATTTTTCGTAGTGGCTTAAGCATTATGGCGCAGGAAGGGCAAAAGCAATCACAGCATCACCGTGTTTATTAAAGAGGCCCTTCTTGTGCCCACCCCCAGCGCAGATGACCACATATTGTCGCCCGTCGATCATGTACGTGATGGGCGCGGCATAGCCTGCCGCGTCCAGACGTGCCGACCAAAGTTCATCACCCGTTTTGCTGTCGAAAGCGCGAATCTTTTCATCAATAGTAGCCGCCACAAAGATGAGGCCCCCAGCGGTGACCGTGACACCGCCAATGTTTTCCTGCCCCGTTTTGGGGATGCCCTGCTTGGTGAGTTCTTCGAATTCACCCAGAGGAACCTCCCAGGCCAGGTCGCCCTTGCTCAGGTCAATAGCGACCAGTTTGCCCCAGGGTGGCGCATTGGCGGGAAAGCCTTCTTCATCACGCCATCGTGCCCAGGCTACATTGCGGTAGCGCACGCTTTTATGTTTCGTAGGAATCATGCGTGCTTGACAGGGGACTTCCGTACTGTTGATGTAGAGCATGCCTGTGCTGGGATCCAGCGCCCCACCCGACCAGTTGCCCCCGCCATGGAAGCCCGGCATGACCAGCGCAGTCTCGATGGATGGGGGCGTGAATAGTCCCTCAGCGCGCATCCCGGCCCATTCTTCCCGGAGCTCCTTATTGACTTCGGGTGTGATGTTGCTCAGTTCATCCACCGTCAGGCCTTGCTTTGAAAAAGCGGGGGGCTTGGTAGGGAATGGTTGGGTAGGCCATGCCTGCTCACCCGGCACGTCACTTGCCGGGACAGCGCGCTCCACTATGGGCCAGATGGCATCGCCCGTGACACGATCAAAGACATAGACAAAACCAGTCTTGCCGATTTGCGCGACGATGCTGCGCGGCTTCCCGTCAATGGTGATATCCGCCAGTATAGGTTGTGCTGGCAGGTCATAGTCCCACAGGTCATGGTGCACAATCTGGTAATGCCATTTGCGCTGTCCTGTATAGGCATCCAGACAGACCAGGCTATTTCCGAAAAGATTGGCCCCCGGGCGATCGCCCCCATAGAAGTCATAGTTGGGTGAGGTGCAGGGTAGATAGAGTAATCTATTTTCTGCATCCACACTCATAATGGACCATACATTAACACCACCCCGACCACGCCAGGACCCATCCGCCCAGGTATCCACACCGAACTCCCCCGCCTGGGGTACCGTGTTAAATCGCCAGCGCTCTGCGCCCGTACGTGCATCAAAGGCCACCAGCGGGACGTGCGGTTTATCCGGCCTTCCGTCATCTATCCCAAAACCCTGAATGACCAGATCACCGACAATGGCCGGGGGAGAGCTAATGAAGAGGGAATTGTCGCTCAGTCCAAAGAGCTTTCGCAGATTCACCACACCGTCATCGCCAAAGTCCATAACAGCTTTGCCTGTATCCGCATCCAGAGCAATGAGACGACCATCGTGCACAGGCAGAAAAATACGTTTCTCATCGCCTGCACACCAGTACGCTACCCCACGATTGGCGCGCATCCCTTCGGAGGCAAGGCCCTGGGGCACATAGCGCCATGAGGCTTCTCCGGTACGCGCATCCAGTGCCACACCCTGCGAGTGGGGGGTAATCAGATAAAGCCGCCCGTCCACAACCAGCGGACTGCACTCAAAGACGTTGCCCACATTCTTTTTTGGGTCTTCATCCAGTTCCCCATGATTCCAGACCCACGCCCGTTCCAGTGTATGTACATTGTCCTTGTCGATTTGAGATGCGGTGGCGTAGCGCCCACCGCCCGTTGCATTTCCATAATTCGGCCATGCGGTATCGGTGGTCCGGGCATGACCTTGCAGTGCAGCTATACAGGCCAGGAACAAGATAAAGGTAGTTTTCATGGTAGACACCCCGACAGTTAGTTTTACTCTCCTGAATCTATTGTAAATTTTTCGATACAACCGAACAGGATTTTTTTATTGTACAGGAGAGGAAGTCGTAATTGAAGGTGGGATTAGTGTACAATTCGAGGAACTTGTGCGCTTGATGTGCCCAAGTTTTAACGGAAGGGTGCCGCATCGAATGCATCAGCGGCAAATGAAGGAATAAAAAGAGTATATGGAAAAGGAAGAGGCCATTGAGGTTGAAGGTACGGTCACAGAGACCCTGCCCAATGCCATGTTCAAGGTAAAGCTGAACAACGATCATATTATTTTGGCGCACATTTCAGGAAAGATGCGTAAGTACTACATCCGCATTCTCCCCGGCGATCGCGTAACGCTGGAAATGTCCCCCTACGACCTCACCAAAGGTCGCATCACGTACCGCTTCAAGTAAGCTGCGTTCTTGTAGTATCACCAGCAGCTAGATGGCTGCTGGTCCTGACGACTCCATCCCGCCAGCGGATTCCCGAACCGGATCTCCCAGTTTGTTTCTGAACCGGGTCAGTTCCGTATTGAGCGCATCACGCACCAGGAAATAGTCTGTGCTATGCACGATGAAGTTGGCACCCCGCTCTGCCCAAGCGATGGCGATGTCCAGCCCAAAAGAGAAATGGTAGCCCACGCCAATATTGCGACTACGCGCCTTTTCGATGATAGTCGTCATGGCTTCGGTGAATCGCGGGTGTTCATATTGCTCTGCAATCCCCAGACTGATGGAGAGATCATGGGGTCCTATGAGGACTGCATCAATATCCGGTTCATCCAACAAGGTATCCAACGCTTCAACAGCAGCAACACTTTCGATGTTAACAATCAGCAGGTTATTCCGGTTGTGTACCGCGATATACTGCGCCGTTTCTTCATCCAGTGTACTGCTGTCTTCCAATACTTTATTCAAACGTTGTCCCTTGAGCGGTCGGAATTTTACCGCACCCCGCAAGTCACGAATCTCCTCCAACGATTCCATGTACGGCGCCACAACACCCTGCGCACCAGCGTCCAGGACCATGCACGCCAGATAGGGATCCGGTTTGGGGATGCGTACGATAGGGGCCAGTCCCAGCGCAGCATAGGTCTGACACATCCAGGCTACCTGGCTTCGATCCAGCGCGATATGCTCTGTGTCGATGAAGATGAAATCCAGACCTGTACCCGCCATCATGGCGGGCCAATGGGGCGACGGGGATACCGTGCAGCAGCCATAAACCCGCTCCCCGTTTTTGAGTGCTGCTTTTAAATCAAAGCCGTTCATGCTTTTTCCTTATAACGTTTTCCCTGCCACGATTCCCGCGCCTCCAGCGCCCAGTCAATGGCATTCAGGACTTCCCACTTCTTCAGACTCCACAGCGGACCAATGAGCTGGTCACGACCACCATCCCCGGTGAGTCGATGAATAACCATATCAGGGGGCAGTACTTCCAGTTGATCGCAGACGATCTTGACGTATTCATCCTTCTCCATCAACGAAAACTCACCCGCTTCATACTCCTTCACCAGCGGCGTTTTCTTCAGCAAATGGAGCAAGTGAATCTTGATACCCTGCACATCCAAATCAGCCACCGCCCGTGCGGTATCCATCATCATGGCATGGTCCTCACCCGGCAGGCCATTGATGATGTGCGTGCAAACCCGGATACCATGGCTGCGCAATTTGTTGACCCCGTCTTTATAGCACTGAAAGTCATGGGCGCGATTGATACGCTCAGCAGTGCGCTCGTGGGCTGACTGTAGACCCAGTTCAAGCCAGAGGTAGGTGCGCTCGTTGAGTTCTGCCAGGTAGTCCACCACATCATCGGGAAGACAATCCGGGCGCGTCGCGATGGACAGACCGACCACACCCTCCTGCTCCAGAATAACCTGATACTTCTCTCGCAGTTCTTCCACAGGCGCGTATGTGTTGCTAAAGGCCTGGAAGTACCCAATGTACTTGCCCGATTTCCACTTCTCATGCTGGCGAACCTTAATCTCGTTGAATTGCCGCACCAGATCATCCTTGCGCAACCCCGCGAAATCGCCCGAACCCCGCTTTGAACAAAAGGTACACCCCCCCTGCGCAACGGTGCCATCCCGATTGGGGCACACAAAGCCGCCATCCAGCATGACCTTGAACACCTTGTGCCCGAAACGATCTTGCAGATAGGTGTTCCAGGTGCGATAGCGTTTGCTGCCGAATTGGGTCGGAGGGATTGATGTCGTTGCGGTAGTGCTTCTCATGAATAATCCTGTTGAGCGAATGGATAGTATACGTTTTTTTCAATAGCAGGTCATAACCCTCGCATTTTATCGCTTGAATCCATATACTCCCTGTGAACAGGAGAAGTCTTTAATGCGTGTTGGTATCATAGGTGCGGGCATATCCGGCCTGGCGACGGCCTGGGAACTGGCGAAACGGGGTCATGAAGTTCACGTGTACCAGCGCGAGCAGGGTATTGGTGGTCTCATTGCCACCTTCGATTTCGAAGGTGTGGAAATAGAACACTTCTACCATTTCCTCTGTGGTGGCGATACCGACTACTTCCGCCTGGCACAGGAATTGGGCCTGGGAGACAGGATAAATTTTAAGCCCGCTAAGACCGGGTTCTACTATCAGGGCACGCGCTACCCCTTTTCCACACCCCTCGACCTCCTTCGCTTCAAGGCCATCCCCTTTTCACAACGCATTCGCTTCGGCCTATTTGCACTGGAAGCGCGCTGGCGAAAAGAATGGACCCAACTCGACGAGATTACCGCCAAGCCCTGGCTTATCGACCGCCTCGGCAAGCAAGCCTACGACGTCATCTGGGATCCCCTGCTCGCGCTGAAATTTGGCGATCATTACGACAAGATTTCCGCAGCCTGGGTCTGGCATCGCCTCTATCGCGTGGCCCAGTCCAAAGGCAAGATGGGCTTTCTCGAAGGGGGAACCAGGTTGTTCCTCGACACCCTTGCCGAAAAGCTCCAGGCACAGGGCGTACAGGTTCACGAAGCATCACCCGTAGAACGAATCCTGACCCAAGGCAGACAAGTGACCGGACTACAGGTACAGGGACAAGGTGAAGTGCCCTTCGATCGTGTCGTCAGTACCGTGCCCATGGAAGTGCTGGCAGGACTCTTGCCCGACGACGACTATGCAGCATCCCTACGTCGCATCCAATACATCGGCGTGGTTTGCGTCATGTTCAAGTTGAAACAAGCGGTGTCCCCCTACTTCTGGCTCAACGTCCATGACGACCGTGTACCCTTCAACGGTGTCATTGAATACACCAACCTCAACCCTATCAGTACAGATGCCGGGCACATCGTCTATGTGCCCTACTACGTGGCCACGGATCACCCCATTTACCAGATGGACGATGAGACCGTGCTGGAACAATCCTGGTGCGCACTTAAGACGATTGCGCCACACATCACCGATGACGACAAACTGGCCTTCCATGTTGCGCGTACACCTTACGCTCAGGCCATCTGCGAAACCGGCTTCCTCAATATCCTGCCCCAACACCAATCGCCCATCATGGGGCTGCGCCTCCTCGATTCCATTTTTCTATACCCCGAGGACCGCACCCAGTCCGGCCACATCGACAAGGCACGTTACTGTGCCGAACACATCGAGGACTGAGGGATGGGGGAGAAGAATCACAATCTCGATTCCGTCAAGGCTCACTACGCGGAACTGGCGTCTCGCTACGATGACAAAGCGAACCCCGCCTGTAAACGATACTACGAAGCACTGGTCACCCGTGTACTTGCGGGGCGACAACGCGTACTTGAACTCGGGGCCGGGTCCTCCTCCCTTTTGTCCTGCCTCGATGCGCCCTTCAAGGTGGCCTGCGATTTGTCATACGCCATGCTCAACGCCCACGCACCAGAATCCGGGGTACATCGACTGGTCGCCGACGGGCAAGTCCTGCCCTGTACGCCCAACAGCTTGGATGCCATCTATGCCATTAACGTGCTGGAACACACCCCCGACGCGCAGGCCGTAGTCGATTGTGCTGCTGAACTCCTCCAGCCCGGCGGTGTGTTCCTCGCCCTCACCCCCAATGGCGACGCAGAACGGTTGCTGGATCTACTCGAACGCCTCCACCTGAAACTCCCCGAAGGCCCCCACCAGTTCAGAACCTTTACCGATTGTGCTGCCCTCGCCGGAGATGCATTCACCACCCTCGAACACAAGAAATGCCTCGCCTTTCCCGCGGGGCCACCCGCATGGGTGAACTGGATTGATGGGTTGTCCGCACGTCCCGAGGGGTGGGGGTTATTCCAATATATTGTGCTGGAACGAAGATAGTGCTTGGTTTCCCCACACTTACCGTCAGTCCTGTAGGTGTACACTTTTTCGATGTGATTTTAGCTTCATAGAACATCCAAGAGTTTGTCACCCCTGCGCAGGCAGGGGTCTCCCCACTGCCACTCCAATCCCAAGTATGACATTATAATTCTCTTATTGGACTAAATTTTAGTACGCTTTCCAAACGTCATATAAAATATAAGTCTGGATTTATCACGGGGAGATTCCTGCCTTCGCAGGAATGACATGTTATGAGATTTTACATAC
>CALAXS010000160.1 GCA_937895305.1 uncultured bacterium | reverse complement strand
TACGGCCTCAGTCCCGACTTGAACTAAGCATGCTGACACGGAGATTCCTGCCTCCGCAGGAATGACAAGAGGGGAATGCATATCCCTATGCTCAGCCTCGGCAGTGTGAGACTTCCAACATTGCACTCTCTTGATTCCCTCGTTCCCATGCTCTGCGTGGGAATGCATATCCCGGGGCTCTGCCCCGGTAGTGAAACAAAGTTCTTCCTTTGCACTACTCACACCCATGGTGTACGCTAAGCACTCCACGAACCAAGGAGTCCCCAATGCGCTTTATATCCTGCCTTAGCCTCATCGCCCTGCTCACCATCGCCCCCCTCACCTTCGCAGTCGACACCCCACTCAGCACCATCGCCTTCGGGTCCTGCGTAAAGGAAGACCTGCCCCAACCCATCTGGGGGCCTATCAACAAAGCCAAGCCCGATATGTTCATCTTCCTCGGCGACAACATCTATGGCGATACGGAAGACATGGAGGTCATGCGCAAGAAGTGGAACATGCTCGGTGCGCAGCCCGGTTACCAGGAACTCAAAGCACAGGCCACTATCCTCGCGACGTGGGACGACCATGACTTCGGCGTGAACGATGGCGGACGCGAATACCCCATGCGTGTGGAGTCGCAAAAAGAATTCCTCGACTTCTTCGAAGAGCCCGCCGACTCGCCCCGTCGCAAGCAGGAAGGCATCTACGATGCGAAGGTCTTTGGCCCCGAAGGGCAACGCGTGCAAGTGATTCTGCTGGATACGCGGTACCACCGTAGTCCCCTGAATAAGCGTACAAAAGTGACCCACAAAGCCGAAGGCCACAACGGTGGTGCTGCGCCGAATTTTAGTCACGACGCTACTATCCTCGGCGAGACGCAATGGGCCTGGCTCGAAGAGCAGCTCAAGGTTCCCGCTGAAATCCGTATCGTCGCGACCAGCATCCAGCTCATCCCCGACGGACACCACTACGAGAAATGGGGGAACTTCCCCCTCGAACGGGAACGCTTCTTCCAACTGGTGAAGGCAACCCGCGCCAACGGCGTTATCCTCCTTAGCGGCGACCGCCACAGTTCAGAGATCTCGCGCATGGATGCAGGCGTCTGCTACCCCCTCCACGAAGTCACCGCCAGTGCCCTCAATCGCCCCAACTCCTGGCACAACGAAATCAACCCCCATCGCGTGGGTGTGAAATACGTGGACGAAAATTTTGGTGTTATCACCATCGACTGGGAAGACATCGACCCGGAAGTGACACTACAAATCCGCGACATCGACGGCGAAAAACGTATGCTCGTGAACACTACGGTGGGTAAATTAAAGCCCTAAGTTATCAAAGGACCTACATTTAATGTTTAACAGATGTATCATTACAGCCCTTATGCTGTTCACAATCCCCCTCACCGCTACAGAGATCTGCGCCCATCGTGGGGACGTAACTCATGCCCCGGAAAACACGCTCATAGCCATCCGTACCGCTATTGCCAAGGGTGCTGCCATGGTGGAGTTTGACGTGTACACGTCTAAAGATGGCGAGTTAATAATCATCCACGATGCCACCGTAGACCGTACGACCGAAGCCACAGGCAAGGTCACCGACTTCACCTTCGACGAACTTCGCAAGCTTAACGCTGCCGACTATTTCGAGAGCGAAGACATCGAGTACGCGAAAATCCCCACGCTGCGTGAAGTGCTCGAACTGGTACCCAGGGATGTGCTGTGCAATGTACACCTCAAGAACAGTCCCGGTGTTGCCGCGAAATCGGCCAAGGTTATTGAAGAACTGGGGCGACTGGACCACTGCTTTCTCGCCTGTTCAGAGGAGCAGATCGCCGAAGCCCGCGCCGTAGTGTCCGAGATTAAAACCTGCAATATGTCACGCCAGACCGGGAATCGGGGTGCATACATCGACATGACCATCGAACTGGGCTGTCAGTTCATCCAGCTTCAGCACAGCCAGGGTACGGAAGGTCTGAAAGAAGATGTGGATCGGCTACACGAAGCGGGGGTACTTGTGAATTTCTATGGAGCCAATGAAGTGGAACTGATGCAGACCCTCGCCGATGCGGGTATTGATTATGTACTCACCGATAAACTGGACATCGCCCGTATGGTCCTTGATTACCGTCCCTATATCAGCGCCTCCCACAGCGCAACCGTCTCTGTGCTCTCGGGTACCATTGCCTTCGACCTGCAATACCCCATCTTCACCTTTCCCGAACAGGACGACTGGAATGAGACGCTCAACACCTTCATCCAACGTGAAATGTTGGTGATGCAAACCGGGTTTACACAGGACATGACGACCTGGTTTGCGTCCATCATGGGGGATGCACGCGACCTGGGGGTAACGGAAACCCATGCGGAGTATTCGACAGGTCCTTTTGCCGTGACGCTGTATCGTCCAGGACTATTATCGATGCGTATGTTTACCTGGTTCTATTCTGGTGGTGCCCATGGTCTCTCGTCTATATCGACATACACCCTGCGCCTGAAAGGGGATGGCACCCTGGAAACTTTAGGGTTCGACGATGTCTTTTTGCCCTACGACAATGTGTTACCGTCTTTATCTCACCTGCTCATCGGGGGGCTTCGCGAGCAGAGTGCTTCGTTGGTGATTACAGAATCGCTTACTGCATTTATCAAAGATGATTTCCCCAATTTTGCGCTGGAAGAATTGGGGATCCGATTTTATTTTGACCCGTATCATGCAGGTTCCTATGCCGAGGGCAGCTTTGAGGTTCTTATAT
>CALAXS010000159.1 GCA_937895305.1 uncultured bacterium | reverse complement strand
GGGTAAACATTAACGACGATTCCCATACCACTGTAGCCGGTTTCCTCATGGAACAAAATGATAAAGTTCCCGAAAAAGGAGACGAAATCAGCCACGAAGGGATTACCTATACCGTAGAATCCGTTGATGGTAAACGCGTAGAACGTATGAAAATAGAAATTCCCCCGGGAGCCCAGGAGGACGATCTGTCCAATGACTAGCATAATTACACTCCTTTCCATATTCATCCTCGGCATACTCCTCAACGCCCTCTTTGCCGGTTACGAAACAGGCTTTGTCGCTTCTAATCCCGTTCGCGTGCGCCGCCTCGCGGAATCGGATGGCCACTCCCAGGCCAGTCGACTCCTGGCCTACATTCAGGAACCGGACCGTATGCTCACTGTTGTGCTCATTGGCACCAATGTCGCCCTCATGATGGGCACCCTCGGCCTCAGCAAGCTCATCGTGAACCCCGTGATAACCACGCTCATCGCAACACCCCTCTTCCTCATCTTTGGCGAAGTGCTCCCCAAGTCCATTTTCCGCGAACACCCTACCCGACTCGCGCTGCGACTGCTACCCGTCATTCGGTTCTTTGACATTCTCTTTGCACCTGTCGCCATCCCTGTCGCATGGCTATCCCGAAAACTCATTGAACTCATGGGTGCCGAGAGCAGAAACATGAACATGATGCGATCCACCAACGACGTACGCATCCTCGTCGACGAATCCGCTAACCAGGGCACCATCGATCCTGAAGAACAGGAGATGATTCACAACGTCATCGACCTCCAGGAGCGCTATGCCAAAGAAGCCATGATTCCCCGCATCGACATCAAGGCTTTGTCCAGCGAAAGTACCCGCAATGACCTGGCAGCCCTCTTCCAGGAAAGCGGTCTTACCCGCCTCCCCATCTTTAAAGACAGCATCGACAATATCATTGGCATGGTCAACGCCTTTGACCTCCTCACCGACACCACCCCAGAAGACCAGGATATTCAACGTTTTATCAATGACATCATCCATGTACCTGATACCATGCGCCTCGACGATGTGCTACAACGACTCCGTGAAGTTCGCCAACGTATCGCCGTGGTGACCGACGAATACGGTGGTACGGACGGCCTCATCACGCTCGAAGATATCCTCGAAGAAATCTTCGGGGATATTTCGGATGAACATGACGAGCACAAAAACGAAATTCAGAAAATCGGACACAATGCCTGGATAGTAGATGCCCGTACGCCTCTAGAAGAACTTGCTCTGGCCATGAACATCGACCTCACTGACCAGGAGGTCGAAACCGTGGGCGGCTGGATTATGCACATCGCCGGGCGCATCCCTGCCCAGGGTGACATGGTCAACTACCAGAAATTCCAGATCATCATTTTGGTCGGCACCCCCAACGCCATTAACCGGGTTCGTATCGAACACCGCACCAAGCTACACTAGGCCCACCATGAGTAAAAAGAAGCGCACAAAAAAATCGCCCATTAAACTCGAAGGCACCCATTTCGGCGGGGCCATCCGTCCACCCAAAGACGACTACACCGACTTCCCCTCCTTCATAAAGTCTTTCCTGCGTCACTTCCGCCGTTACCTCATTACCGGCCTCCTCGTCTGGGTGCCCCTCTTCGTGACCCTCTGGGTTTCCTGGTGGTTCATCACCAAAATCGGCGGCGGAATGAACTCCTTTGTGAAGGGGCGCATCGAAAATTTACATGAACTCGCAGACCGTGTGCCCAGCCTCGACTTTCTGAATACAATTCAGTATTTCCCCTGGATGGGCTTCCTTATCGCTATCGCGCTTTTTTTGAGTACGGGACTCTTCGCACGCTATCTCGTGGGGCGCAAGATAATCGCCACCCTCGAACTCATCGTCGCCAACATTCCCTTCATCAACCGTATCTACCTCGCCGTGCAACAAATCCGCGACGTGGTAGTTGGTAGAAAGGGCGCTGTTTTCCAGGATGTCGTCGCACTCGAATACCCCCGCCCCGGACTCATGGTGGTTGGCTTTATCACCTCACGCGAACAAGGTATAATCCAAAAAAGCACAGGACGCAACATGGTCGCCGTCTTTGTACCCACGACCCCCAACCCCACCTCCGGCTTCCTCCTCTACGCCCATGAAGAAGAACTCACCATCCTCGACCTCAACGTGGAAGACGCCATGAAACTCATCGTCTCCGCAGGCGCCTTTATCCCCGGTGTCGAAAGCGCAGAAGACGCTATCGCCAAACTCTCCAGCGATAGCGACGACTAACGTTTCTTTTGAATAGGCTTGGGGAATATGTTTAGAACCCTGCTTCTTTTTGGTGACGAAAAGCGAGAATGTAAACCGTATCCTGATTCGGCTCATGCCTATAAAGTGCTACATAGCCTGAGTCACCAAAAGGAATAATTAATTCCCGTACCGTTGGAATTTCTTCAATTGGCCGACCCATGTCAGGGTTTTCTACGAGAAGTTGGAACTGTTGAACCATGACTTGTGCAGCACGGCGGGATGCTTCCCGGTTCTTTTCCAGCAGGAACGTACGGCACCGTTCCATACCCTGAGCTGTCCCCTTTGTTATAACTATTCGTGGCACTCGGGAACACCTGTTTCTTTATCTGTGCCCCAAGTATCCAGCCAGGCATAAATCTCCTGGCCCGTCAGATGTTGCCCCGTTTCCTTGTATTCGGTCCATGATGCGATAGCTTCCTGTTTAAAGCTCTCTTTTTTCTCTTCGCGCTCGACATAATCACGAATGGCTTCACGCATGATCCAGTGGGCAGACCGATCTCGTGTATTCGCAAGCTGCTGGATGCGGTTTTTCAGGTTGTCATCAAGTTTTACAGATGTAGCCATAGTGAATTCCTCAAGTATTACTCGGTAGTACCTATGAATACTATACCATATTCTATGAACCATCATTAATTTAATTACACA
>CALAXS010000158.1 GCA_937895305.1 uncultured bacterium | reverse complement strand
CATAGCCTTCTCATGGAAGATTGCCACGACTCGCTTGCGCTCGTCTCGCAATGACAGGTGAGGTGCAGGCCTTGTGTTACACAAAGTGGTATTCGGCCTTTACAGATAAACCTGTTCACAAATTCCTCTATTCTATATTGGACAAGAGTGACCAGGTCTGTATTTAAAACCGGGGATTACTGAGTGTCATCGACACCATCGTTGCACTGGGTTAAACAAGGATTGATTGGGGTTTGCGCTGCATTTTAGGGCACAATAACACCATGCCCATATTCCGGTTAAACGATGACCTTATCTTTCCGCCCCCGGCCTTTGCTGAGCCAGAGGGGGTCTTGGCCATTGACGGTGACCTGTCGCGGGAGCGGCTCTTGCTGGCCTATAGACAAGGCATTTTCCCGTGGTACTCGGAAGGGGAGCCCATACTCTGGTGGTCGCCGGACCCGCGCATGGTCCTCTTCCCGAAGGACTTTCATTGTTCAAAACGGTTGGCGCGAAAGATTCGACAGGGCCATTTTGAAATTCGTATGGACACCGCCTTCCCTGCGGTGATGGAAGCTTGCGCCACAGTGCCGCGTCACGACCAGGATGGTACGTGGATTACCGACGCCATGAAAGCCGCCTATACCGACTTGCACCACGCGGGCTATGGCCACTCCATCGAAGTATGGCAGGACAATGCGCTGGTGGGCGGGGTCTATGGCCTGTCGCTGGGCGGTGCATTTTTTGGGGAGTCCATGTTCTCGAAGGTGCCCGACGCATCGAAGGTAGCCATGGCCGCGCTGGTGGACCGCTGCAAGGACTGGGGCTTTATCATGATTGATTGTCAGGTGGCGAATCCTCATCTGGAAAGTCTGGGTGCTATCGACATTCCACGGGAGGATTACCTCGCACTCCTTGACCGGAGTAATCAGCTCCAGACGCGCAAGGGGAAGTGGACCCATAACGCAGACCAGCCCTGAGTTCCACGGACCAGTTGCACTTCGCCCTTGAATATGTCATGTTTAGATGCTGCTATCCAAGATAAGATAATTAATCCGCATTTAACTTAAAAAAGCACGTCATTGCGAGACGAGTGTAAACGAGGCGTGGCAATCTAGCTTGGCTCGAACGATGTAGGTGCCGGAGTCATTGCTGGTACCGTTCAGCCATTTGGGCCAAGCCAGATTGCCGCGTCGCTACGCTCCTCGCAATGACAGGTAAGGTTGAGGCCCTGTGATAGAGTAGATGATGAAAGCCTATTATGAGAAGGAATCTTCTCCAATTTGTCATTTCTATTTTGGACAAGAGTGCTGTTTAGACTTCCTCAATGGGTTGCCTGTCGGGTCATGATAAATTCGGGGATGGGAGAAGCGGAATGAAATTGCTGTTGCTGCTGGGATTATCCGTCGTGTTCATTGTACTTACGACCACGAAGCTTAAGCTGCATCCCTTTCTTGCATTGTTATTGGCAGCACTTTCCTTTGGCCTATTGGCGGGTATGGCACCCACGGATGTGGTCGCCTCCATCAACGCAGGATTCGGCGGGGTGATTGGCTACATTGGCATCGTGATTCTGGCGGGTTCCATCATCGGTATCTTTCTGGAGAAATCGGGCGGAGCCATCAGTCTGGCGGAGCGGGCCTTAAAAATTACAGGGCCAAAGCAGGTGCCCCTGGCCATGACGGTCATCGGCTATGTGGTTTCCATGCCGGTGTTTTGCGACTCGGGTTTTATTCTGCTGTCGCCGCTGAACAAGGCACTGGCCAAACGAACAAAACAGTCGGCCGCGGCGGGGGCCATTGCCCTGAGCCTGGGCCTCTACGCGACCCATACCATGGTACCGCCCACGCCGGGACCTGTGGCGGCTGCGGGGATGCTGGGGGCGGACCTGGGTCTGGTTATCCTGTGCGGATTAATCGTCAGCGCGGTTGCAGCCCTGGCAGGTTGGCTCTTTGCTATCACGGTGGCGGCCCGCGTAGTGGTTGAAGAAGATGCTGATGCTGATGCTGCTGAAGATATGGGCAAGGATATGGATGCAAGCCAGCGACCTTCTGCGTTGAAGTCGCTGTTACCGATTCTGATTCCGGTTGTGTTAATCGTATTTCGTTCCATAGCAGAATTGCCGACCCAGCCCCTGGGGGCGAGTGCAGGAATTCAGTGGTTAATTTTTCTTGGGCAACCCGTCATCGCCTTACTCATCGGCGTGGGCTTTGCCTTGCTCTTGCCCAAGCACCTGGACCGTGAAATGCTGTCCGTGTCCGGGTGGGTGGGGCAAGCGGTTGTCGCAGCGGCAACCATCATCATCACCACAGGCGCAGGGGGTGCATTCGGACGGGTACTGAAAGATTCAGGCATCGCAGACGTTTTGTCGTCCGGGCTAGAAGGCTATAACGGTCTGGGTATCTGGTTGCCCTTTGTGATTGCAGCGGTCATTAAGACGGCGCAGGGTTCCTCGACCGTGGCCATCATCACCACAGCAGGATTAATGGTGCCGTTGCTGGATACGCTGGGCCTGGGCGCGGAACCTGCCAAGGCGTTGGTCGTGGTAGCAATCGGTGCAGGGGCTATGGTGGTCTCCCATGCGAACGATAGTTACTTCTGGGTCGTGACCCAGTTTACAGGACTGAGTGTGAAACAGGGCTATCGTTTACAGAGCCTGGGTACGTTGATTGAGGGTGTCGTGGCTGCATCGGTGTTGTGGATTATGAGTCTTATCATTCTTTAAAGGGGGTTGCCCGAATGAAGTTCCATTTTCATCAGGTCTTGAGTGCAGTCGTTATCCTGCTGGCTGTGTTTTCTCTCTCGACCTTCGCGGCAGATGCGGGTTCCCCGGAACCCGTGGCCCTTTATGTGAGTACAGACGGGGACGATAGAGCACTTTAATAAATTATAGATACGGAGCTGCGTCAGTGAGGACAAGGTTGGCAAGAAA
>CALAXS010000157.1 GCA_937895305.1 uncultured bacterium | reverse complement strand
TCCGTTTTCCGAGGCAGGAGCCTCGGGATATGCATTCCCAAGCAGAGCTTGGGAACGAGGAACATGACGCTACACTTCCATCGTTATGCGTTCGCCCACATCGTCATCCCTGCGAAGGCAGGGATCCAGAAGACTTCAAACAATGGCTATCGCACTTCACGCCACATGGATTCCTGCCTTCGCAGGAATGACGGGAGGGGCGGGAATGACACGTTAGCTTAAGCTCTGTCGTTACCACTGTCCAATCATCTGGGCCAAGCCAGATTGCCACGTCGCTACGCTCCTCGCAATGACAGATTAGTTAATGCCTTTGCTTCGTCGTCATACGATGCGTATTCAATTTTTACTTCACCTACACATCCAGGTTCTGCACCTCCGGTGCATGCTTCTCAATAAACGCCTTACGCGGCTCCACCATATCGCCCATCAACGTCACAAAGATGTCATCCGCAGACTTCACGTCCTCCTCCACCACCTGCAATAGCGTCCGGTTACCCGGCATCATGGTCGTTTCCTGCAACTGATCCGCGTTCATTTCACCCAGACCCTTATAACGCTGTATCTTCAGCCCCTTACTGCCCTGTTCCATGAGGTACTTATGCAGATCCACCAGACTCTCCGTTTCAAACATGAGCTCACCCGCATCCATCTTCCCTTTCGAGATCACCTGATACGGCGCTTCACCCACCGCCTGAATCGGCTCTGTGTGACTTAACAACGCAGAAAACTCATGACTCTTCAGGAAAGCCAAATCAATCTCATGATTTTCACGTATGCGCCGCACGCGTGCCGAACCATTGCCCTCAGCATTCTCCTCCTCCATACCCTCCAGCTCCTGCTGTTCCTCCAACAGATTAATCACATGGGCATCACTGCCAAAAAGATCAATCAACTCCGCTGAATTCAGGCTGCCCGGATCGCGATATTTTTCCCGTGGCAAAGCAAGACACCTATGCACCGCATCCTCACTCACCCCAAAGACCCGATGTAAACGCGAGAACATTTTCCATCGATCCTGCGCAGCACGGATGCCCTTCAGCAGGGTTTTCATCTGAATCGCACGCACCTCCGTCGACGACGCAGTCACCTTTGCCGAGTCCAGAAACAATTCCAGTACAAAATTCTCAAACTCCGTCTCCGTACTCACATACTGCGACTTCTTCCCCTTCTTAATCTGAAAGAGCGGTGGCTGTGCAATATAGAGGTAGCCCCGACGAATCAATTCCGGCATCTGACGATAGAAAAACGTGAGCAGGAGCGTGCGAATGTGCGCACCATCCACGTCCGCATCCGTCATAATAATGACCTTGTGATACCGCAACTTGCCCAGATTAAAATCATCAGGTCCAAAGCCGGCACCCATGGCCGTTATCAACGACTGGATTTCCTTGTTGGCCAGCATCTTGTCCACACGCGCCTTCTCCACGTTCAACACCTTACCGCGCAACGGCAGGATGGCCTGGAAACGACGGTCACGTCCTTGCTTGGCTGAACCGCCAGCAGAATCCCCTTCCACAATAAACAATTCACAGAGTGCCGGATCCTTCTCCGAGCAATCTGCCAGCTTCGCCGCCTGACCAATAGAGTCCAGCGCACCCTTGCGCCGGGTCAGGTCCCGCGCCTTACGCGCCGCCTCCCGTGCTCGTGACGCATCAATACACTTACCAATAATCCGGTTCGCGATCGTCGGATTTTCTTCAAAGAAACTCTGCAACCCCTCATAGACCAGCGAGTTTACAATCCCTTGTATCTCACTATTCCCCAGCTTCATCTTCGTCTGCCCCTCAAACTGCGGGTCATGGAGGCGCACCGAAATAATCGCCGTCAGCCCCTCACGCGCATCATCACCTGTCACCGCCGCCGACGTCTTCTTGAACATATTGTTTTTCTTGGCATAATCATTCAGGCTCTTGGTCAACGCAGAACGATACCCGCTCAGGTGCGTACCACCTTCGTAGGTGTTAATGTTGTTGGCATAGGTCGAAACCGTCTCGCTGTACACGCCCGTGTACTGCATGGCCACCTCAACCTCCACATCGTCCTTCGCCGCTTCCAGATAGATGGGCTTGCGATGCAAGGGTTCTTTGTTCCGGTTCAGGTAGTTCACATACTCGATGATACCGCCCTTATACTGGAGGGTTTCTGCCTCAGCATCAGTCCGCTCATCTTCAAAGATAATGACGATGCCCTTGTTCAGGAACGCCAACTCACGCAGACGCGTCAACAGCGTCTCCGCGTTATAAACCGTGACCTCAAAAATCTCCGGGTCCGGCAGGAAAGTGACCTTCGTCCCGTTCAACTTGGCCTTGGCCCCCTTCTCCAGCTTCTTCGTCACCTTGCCCCGTTCAAAAGCCATGGTATGAGCATAGCCATCGCGCTTACTCTCCACCTCCAGCCACGCCGAAAGCGCATTTACGCACGACACACCCACCCCGTGGAGACCGCCCGAAACCTTGTACGAATCGTTATCAAATTTACCGCCAGCGTGGAGTATGGTAAGTACCACTTCCATGGCGCTCTTGCCTTTATGCTTCTTGTGCGTCGCCACAGGGATACCACGACCGTTGTCCGTCACCGAGATACTGTTATCGATGTGGATGTTCACTTGAATCTTCGTGCAATACCCCGCCAGGGCCTCATCAATGGAGTTATCCACCACCTCATATACAAGATGATGTAGTCCACGTGTACTCGTATCACCGATGTACAT
>CALAXS010000156.1 GCA_937895305.1 uncultured bacterium | reverse complement strand
GAAAGACCGGACCATTATCGCGTCAGCCGGGTATGCAGAATTGCCGGAGAATTATTTTGACGACCCGGAGCCACTGGAAGAAGCAAAGCCGAAAACGCGTCTCCACAAACGTGTGGGGGATGCAGCGGGTGAAGAAAAAAACAGAACCATCATGGCACGGACGAAGGATTGGAAATTTATTCTCAATGAGACACAGGGCCCGGAATTGTACAAGCTGGACGGGGGCACCGTGGAGGAGGAGAATGTGGTGGATAAACCTGAACATCGGTCGGTGCGCAAGGAGCTGGAAACGGTCGTGCGCCAGGCGTGGGCATGGTAACTATTAGGCGTTTTTGCTGTCCGACAAGAGGACTGCATGAACTTTATTGAGTAGCATTTCGGTACTCACAGGCTTCTTGAGGAAACCAGCAAAGCCAAGGTCTTCCAGGCTTTCCTTGAGTTGCTCTTTGTTGTATCCACTAACGAGAACAACAGGCACATCGTTGCGGATTTTATGAAGTTCGATGAAGGTTTCCTCGCCCCCCATGTGGGGCATAGTGAGGTCGAGGAGCACGCAAACTATTTCATCATTTTGTTCCTGAAATATGGTTATTGCCTCATGTCCATTTTCAGCGGTCAGCACGGAAAATCCTTTGCGCTCCAAGACAATTTTAATTACCATACGTACCTGGGGTTCGTCGTCTACCACGAGGATCGTGCCGTGTGCAGTCCATTCTTCGGCCAGGGGGGTATCCCTGCCGATTGATTTTACCGGTTCGTTCACAGCAGGAAATAGCACTTTGACTGTTGTCCCTACATGGACCTGGCTTTTTATATGAATGGCGCCTTTGTGGGCACGGACAATACCCAGGACAGCAGCCATACCGAGACCGCGTCCGGTAAACTTTGTTGTGAAGAAGGGGTCGAATATCTGGCGTTGCTCGTCTTTGTTCATGCCGCAGCCCGTGTCTGCAACTTCCAGGTATACATATTGACCTTCGGGTAATTTGTCATTGGCATAAGTGGTGGCCAGGTGGGCTTGTGTGATGTCCGTGACCCCTGTTTTAACGGAGATGACACCCCCGTCATCCCCTATCGCTTCCGATGCGTTTGTGATGAGATTCATGACGACCTGGCGTAATTGGGATGGATCACCTTTGATAGCAAGAATGTTTTCGTCAAAACTGTATTCCACAATGGCCTTCTTCGTGTGGGATACTTCCAGCAATTGGCCCATTTCCTGAACCAATCCAGAGAGGTTCATGTTCTCAATGGCCAGGGCACCTTTTCCTGAGTAGGCCAGCATCTGGTCGGTCAGTTTTGCTGCACGCCGGGCCGCAGTTTGAATCCCTTGAAGGTGTTTGTGCCGGAAATCATCAGAGGGTGTTTTTTCCAGTACAATCTCGGTGTAGCCCAGTACAATAGCGAGGATATTGTTAAAATCGTGGGCAATGCCACCGGCCATTACCCCCAGACTTTCCAGGCGCTGGGTTTGCTGCATTTGAGTTTCAATCTGGTTTCGTTCGTCTTCAGCCCGCCTGCGTTTTGTAATGTCAAGAATAAAGGCTACAAATACGGGCTCTCCGTCGGTAAATAGTTGCAAGTGTACTTCGGCGGGATAGGTTGTCCCGTCTTTGCGTTGGTGCATTGTAGTAAATTCGACTTTATCCTGGGTGCCCATCCTTAGGGGTTCAATGCGTTGCTCAAATTGTTCAAGCGTGTATTCAGGTTTTATGTCCAGTGGGGTGAGGGCAATAAACTCTTCCATGGTATAGCCCAGATTATTGCATGCACCCTGATTTACTTCGATGAAGTGAAGTGTTTCGGCGTCAAAAACGTATATTTCATTGAGGGAGCCTTCGAGTACCCGACTGAAACGTATTGCTTTTGCTTCAGCCAGTTTTCGCTCGGTGATGTCTTGAACCGTGCCCACTATCTCGAGAACATTTCCTTTTTCGTCCTCTACTGTTTCACCGCGTGAATGTATGTAGATTGTTTTATTGTCTCTATGAAGAAGGCGGTGTTCGAAGTCCCATGTG
>CALAXS010000155.1 GCA_937895305.1 uncultured bacterium | reverse complement strand
CATCGGGTTTACTTTGAGGCTCTTATGGTACCAAATCAGGTCGGGTGATAAAAAGAAAGGTTCAATCCTCATCCATCAAATAAGCCCGTGCCCAACGAATCATGGTTTCATTCATGAGACCATATTCATGTTCATTGTACGGGAACACCTCAATCGATTTCTCAGCAGTACGCAAGTGGTTATAGGCACTGTATATAGTGGAGGGTATGGTTACCGTATCCTGGAGACACACATTCATCAGGGTGGGGCAAAAAACATGCTCCGTCAGATTGTTCAATTCAACATAACTCAAGGTACGCATGGCCTCTTCAATACGCTCCGGGTATCGCTGGAAATACTCAATATACTCCGTCCAGGGCGCCTCCCGGGATAACTCAAAGGTACGGCCAAAATGACAAAACGCAGGCAACTCGGCCATACATAAACGCGGTCTGCGATCCATACTGCAAGCCGCCAGTGCCAAAGCACCCCCCTGACTGGCACCCGATAGTCCGATACATTCGCTGTTAACCCCATCCAGCGTCTCCGCCAGATCAATGGCGCGAATGGCATCCACATAACACCGAACCAGATAATATCGACGCGGATCCATGAGACCACGGGTCAACCACCCCATCATACTGGTAGGTGGATACTCCGCCAGATCGGAGCTATCCCCGCCCTGACCACGCACATCAAAAGCAAGACAGGTAAAGCCCTGGAGGGCCCACTTCAGGTAATCTGAAACCTTTCCCTTTGTACCGCCATAACTGTGATAAAAGATGAGCGTTGGTTTGGGCCCCGGATCACGAGGTGCAATGAACCACCCGGCAATACGTCCCCCGTCAAAAGCCTCATAAGACACTTCCGACACCACCACCCCGGGCACCGTGTATTCGACAGGATTGACCTTGGGAAGCAGGGGTTGTTGCTTACTCTCGTACAGACAGTTTTCCCAAAATGAGTCGAAATCAGGCTGCGTTGTATGCTGGAAATTACAGCGATTCAATTCCTCCTGCGGCATGTCGACGATATGCATGGTTCCGTTCCTTCCGTTTCCGGTCAAATCCATGGGCCATCAGTAGTATAAACACTTACGGGTAGGGATTTATATCAGGCCCGTTCCAGCCATACCCCCAGCGGGTGGCGACGCACCCCCACAGGCACCACTGTTGTCGTGTTCATTTGGGCGCAATAGGCAATATCACTTTCCATATTGACCTTGCGTAGTTTCGCTGCATGGGGCGCGGAATCAAACAAAGCACCCACACCTTCCGCCTCAATTCGGGTCCTGTATTCGTTGAACATACTTTGCCCCTCGCCATCGATACTGCCATGCTCAAGGGCTATCGCTACCGATGCAACCCGGTCTTCCTGGGCATCAAAATCCGGGTCACTGCTCAACCCTGCGGGAATCACCACTACGTCTTTATTGTGGTGCTTCGCCACCTTCATCACCGCCCGCGCATTCAGGGTCGTGCCCATGTAAACTGCTGCACTCCCCCACGCACTAACGAGTCGCCCTGCACCTGTGGTCGTCGTGAAGATCACCGTTTTGCCCTTTGTCCTGGCCACTTCCTGAGGGCTGTTTCCACCATCAAAATCTTCGGGGGGAACACCGCCACGCTCACCGAAAAGCAGGGCTTCGGGCAACTCGGCTTTTACACTACGGGCCTCATCCACCTCGCGTACCGCCAATATAGCAGTAGCGCCTTCATGGAGGATCATGGTCGCGGTCGCACTGGCGCGAAGGGAATCTACAATGATAGCCACAGCCCCGTGATCTACAGCGAACCGACACCCGGCCTCCCCTTCGATTAAATGCCAACGTTGCCCGCTCATAGCTTAATGCAATACATGGATAAGATCCGCCACAGAATCCACCACGACGTCGGGCGGTGTATCTATCGCCTTCACATCTTCCCGTGTCGCTTCACCGCTCAACACCAGAATCGAGGTGATGCCTGTCTGATGCGCCATGGCCATGTCCGTATACAATCGGTCCCCCACCATGGCCGTGTGGGCCGGGTCCGCACCCAGCTTGTCCATCCCCATCTGCGCCATTTCTGCATTGGGCTTACCAATATATTTGGGCGTACGCCCCGTGGCCTTTTCCAGCAGCGCCGCCATAGACCCGCAATCCGGGATGGGCCCATCCGGTGTGGGACAAACCAAATCCGGGTTGGTCGCAATGTAGGGCACATCATCCAGGAGAAAGCGGCTGGCACGGCGTAATTTCTCATAGGTCAGAGTCGTGTCAAAGGCCAGAACCACCACGTCGGGATTTTCATCCACCACTGTCATTCCAGCACGGGTCAGCTCCGCTTCAAAGGAATCGTTCCCCAGGACAAAGGCCCGACGATACGCCGTTGCCTTCATCAAATACCGTGCTGTTGCTGCGCCGGAAGTGAGAATATCCTCGGGCTCCGCATCAATACCCATGGCTGAAAGTTTTTCCGAATACTGCGCAGCATCCTTCGTCGGGTTATTGGTAAAAAATAAAAACTTGCGGTCCGTATCACGCAAGGCCTGGATAAATTCCGCTGCGCCTGGAATCGGGTTCGCGCCCATGTAGATTGTCCCGTCCATATCCAGCAGAAAGTAGCGTAACTTTTCAACCACAGCGTCGACGGGCCTAGTCATTGTCCAGTCCCTCGTTAGTATTCAATGTCGACTCAGTGCCCGATTGAAATGCCGCAATGTTCCCCTTAAAGACCTCCACCGCATGGGCAATCCCCGGGTCCTTCAGTGCTGCCAGGGCTTCCTCTTTGTTTACATTGGGGTAGTACGGCTTGTCCGCAGGAATTTCTGCCGGCGTAAAATTTTCAGGATCCGCAGCGGCAACTTCGGTGCTGAAGGTACGCAAGTTCTGCGTGCGCTCCTGAAGTAGCTTTTCCAATACCTGGCGATTGTCCGCCTGCTCGATATGCTCGCGAGCCTTGCCGTCCATAGCCGAATAACTCAGGATAAGTTTATCCCCATCCATACGCACCGACTTTGCCGAACCCAACCAGGTCCCTGTACTTAAACGGATCTCACCTGCGGCATGTTGGAGGTGCTTCCAGAAAGCAGGGATCTGCTCCTCACGGATAGCTTCGCGCTGGGGGACTGGGGCCGGTTGCGGTGGCGCAAGGGGTGTCGCACCGGCCTCAGGAGGGTCCGCCGGGGGTCCGGGCGGTGGCGAAGGTGCCTTACGCGGTACGGGTTTCGGTGCGGGTGTTCCTGAACTTACGGACACGCCTTGCTCACCCAGTTGGATAATCTTTTCCAGCACGGTATCTACAGTGACTTTCGCGCTTAACCGGGATATACGAATGAGCAGCGATTCCAGTGCAATGCGCTGTGCCAACTGTGAATCGAAGCTACTATGGAGCTTCGCAAATTCTTCCACATGATTTATCAACACCGTAAGCGGATACTGGCCCGCCTGGGTCTTCATCTCTGTAATTTCATCGTCCGGCAGTTTCAGCAGGCCCGCATCCGGTGCAGTCTTGCAGATGAGCAGGTTGCGATAATAGCGCAGGATTTCCTCTACGAACTGCGAGAGATCCTTGCCGCCGGAAATGACATCGTCCACCAGTTGCAACTGGGACGCAATATCTTTGTCCAGAATGGCCTGACTCAGCTTATTGAGTACTCCCCAGTCCACAAGGCCGAGTACGTCGAAGACGTCTTTGAAGTTAATCTCGCCATCACAGTAGGTGATGAGTTCGTCGAGGATACTCTCCGCATCTCGGATACCGCCTTCGGCAGCACGGGCAATGGCATGGAGTGCCTCCGGGGAAGCCTTGATGCCTTCAGCATCGAGGATTTCGTTGAGCAGTTCGACGATATTCGGGATAGGCACCCGCCGAAAGTCATAGCGCTGACAACGGGAGATGATGGTGGCCGGAATTTTGTGGGCTTCGGTGGTGGCCAATATAAACAGGGCGTGGGGCGGCGGTTCTTCCAGTGTCTTGAGCAGGGCGTTAAACGCTGCTGTAGAGAGCTGGTGAACTTCGTCGATGATGTAGACCTTGTAACGGCCATTTGTGGGGACCATGCGGATGTTGTCGCGAATCTCGCGCACATCTTCCACACCGTTATTGGAGGCACCATCGATTTCTATGACATCGATATTGTTGCCCTGGCTGATGGAGACGCAATTGTCACAGGTACCGCAAGGTTCGGGGGTGGGTTCATCAGCATTCAGGCAGTTCAGGGCCTTGGCGAGAATACGCGCGGAAGTGGTTTTGCCGATACCCCGTGAACCGATGAAGAGGAAGGCATGATGAATGCGACCGCTGGAAATAGCGTTTTTCAGGGTGCGGGTGATGTGTTCCTGGCCCACAACATCGTCAAAAGACTGGGGGCGCCACTTACGCGCCAGCACCAGATAACGATCTTTGGCCATGGATGTTTTCTCCCGCCGATAGCGATGTTGTGTCCACGCTTCTAGCGGGACGGGTTGGCGGCCAGGCACCCCTACGGCACACGCGAACATTAACTGCGGCTGCTTCCTTCCGGACCTGACCGGGTTCACCAACGTCACGTTGCATAGGACCCAGCCGCCAACCCGTCACGCCAGCGACGCAGGGATGGGCAGATTGGTCTACAACTACATGCGTAGCTGTAATCCTATCTAACAGAGCAAAAACCCTGTTCTGCCCCAAAGGACAGGGGGGAATCGTAACATACGCGGGAAAAACAGGTCAACCTGCAAAGCAATTTAAGTCTTAACCCGCTTCAGCTTGCCAGGGTTGGTGCTAAGCTCCGCCACTTCCTGTTCGCCCTGGTAGAGGCGAATCGCGGCCAGCACCATCATGTAGAGGCTGGTTATGGCGATGCAGCAGGACAGGGTGAAAAAGAGGGGCCAGATACGGTTCCAGAGCAGAAAGTAGTGGTGACCTATGGCTGCCGTGGCGAACATGAAAATCATGCCGAGGACATAGAGCCGTTTATCCTGGTTGGCAGCGAAGAACAGGAATGGGACACCCAGCATGATGTAATAGTAGTAGGTGGAACCCGTCAGCAGAAAGACCGGGATAATACCCAGTGCCATGGCCTCATAATTCTTGAGTCGATAGGACAGAATAAAACAAAGGACCAACACCACACCCCGTATGCAGTGTAGTATCCAGCCATAGTGCTCCAGAATCTGTGTAGGGGTCATGCCCCATAAAGTATTGGTTGCGCTGTTGTGCGCGATGAACACATAGACCATTCCAATGCGCCAATCCCGAATACTGGAGCCATGCTCCCGGATTTTTTCGAAAAATTCTAGCCAGGAACCCAGCCCCCCGGTATAGAGGAGCGAAAGCCCTACCAATACCAGCCCGGTCAGAGTGGCACTGACAAAAAACCGGAACAGGCCCTGATTTAATTTGCGCTTGAGAAGGAGCTCCATAAGGAGCTTGGCGACCAGACCAAAGACGAACAGAACAGGGAATATACGCATACAGGTAGCAACCGCAGCAAAAAAACCGGCCCATCCATAGCGTTTCATCTTCAGCATAGACATGGAACATAGGAGCGCGACAATCCAGTCCAGCCGCAAAAAAGCGGCCTTCAGGGGCCACTGACTCGTCACATAATGGGTAAATAGAAAGATGAAAGTGAATGCGGCAACCTGCAACCCGAAAGCGCGCCAAAGACAGGCAAAGGCCAGCATGGCTAACAGTACATCCAGCCAGGGCAACAGGTAGATACTGGGAGTCCCGTCAATCTTGAACAGGTTGGTCAACGGCCCTGCGGCCATGATCCAGACGGGCGTCGCATTAAAGCCCCGGTCCTGCATCATCACATCCCAGGCCTTTGAGGTCTTGAACGACTTCCTGAAATCCAGTACGTCGCCCTTCCATTGCACCCATCGTTCTTCACTAAAGCGTTCCCGGAGCACGGCTTTGTCTTTTAACAGGGACCTGCTATTTATGGTTCTGTCGGTATATAGATCACGTACAGACCCCGGCAATTTGGGGTAGTTCTCCTCCTCCATCGCCAGGTAAGTCATGTCGTAGAGGTGTCGGTACCCCAGCTCTTTGTGGTATTTCGCGCCCATGTAATAATGAAAAAATTCGTAGGCGTTAAAATATTTACCGGCAGCATAATTCCGCTGGGTATAAAAAAGGGCCGAAAAAAGGAACAATACCGCCAGGCACAGGCAAAGGCCCCACTTAATGACTGCTTCCTTGCGCTTCCCCAGCACAAGCCAGGCCAACACCAGCACCACCGCCGCGATGGGCAGGGCGTAGCGGAAAAAAACGAGGTGTGTAGTCATTAATGCGTACATGAAAAACTCTTTTAAGGAAACAAAACCGTTTCCAATCCTAAAGACGCACACCATTCAAATCAAGCTATGGTAACGATTTTCTCGATCTATGGTATAATCCGGGAGTGCACTTGGTGTTAGAGGTGCCTTTTTTCGTGGAGGTTTAAACCCATGCCTTTCAATCGATCTATGCCGTTATTTGCAATCTTTCTTGTCACAAGCGTACTGGTGGGGCTGGTTCTTCCCGCTAACGCTGAAATTGTTGCTCTGGTAGAGCCTCACAACGGTATAACCTACTATGACACCGACAACATGCCCAAACAGGCTGCCATGGCAAGCAGCAGCCTCACGGCGCATGGCATCACCTTCAACATCACCTATGCCGACAATGGCACGAATCTCGGCTTTGACGATCCCTCCGAAGGTACTGCCCGTAAGGCCGCCCTGGAAGGGGCGCTCACCTATATCGCTGATGTTATCAATGCGACCGGTACGCTAGATGTAGAAGTTCGTACATCCCTCGACAATAATGGCATCAGCACATTGGCATCAGCAGGGACTTTCTACACTACGTCCAACGGATTTTTTGATGGTGCTACTTTCATACGGATCAACAGTGGCACCAAACCCTTTCCTGGCACACCAGAGATCTCCATGCAGGTTAATTGGGGCTATAGCTTTAATGTGTCCAATGACCCGCCAGGGGCTGGGATATTTGATTTACTTTCTTTGTTGGTCCACGAACTCACCCACGGCCTGGGTTTTACTTCCCTGATAAAATCGGATGGCACCAGCGAATTTCAAATTGACCATGGAACAGCCACCTTCACCTCGCTGGACATCCTGCTTTTCCGTCGTACTACCCCCACGTACCTCCTCGCGGGGAACCCGCCTTCCTTGCAGGGCAACGTAGCGGACCTCATTGGCGGGGATATTGCCTTCGACGGCAGTACAGCAACCAGCAATTACGGCAGCGCACCCCCCATCTATGCCCCCAACCCCTATTCCGGTGGCAGCAGCATGAGCCACTGGGACACGGGTACAATCGTGGGGAATCCCATTATGAAACACAGTATCCCGCCCGGTGTGTCCCGCCGCACCTATGCGCCGGTGGATGTGGGTGCACTCATTGACATGGGTTATACCAATGCGTCTACAGCAGGTGTCCCGTCACCCACGTTGACAGCTATATCAGGAGAGGGAGAGGGAGAGGGAGAAGGTGAAAAACCCAAGGATCCTGTCGCCTGTGGCGTGGCCTCCAGTATGGAGAGTACCTTGTGGGGTGATGGGATGATGTTTGTCGGGGTGCTACTCCTGCTCATTCACCTTTCCCGGCGTAATAACCAGGCGCAACGCGCTTCTGCTTGATGCCGCCCAAGCCCACTGGTTCCCATGCTGTGCGTAGGAATCTGGGCGATATGTTCTGTACGGTAGTAATTGCAGGCACGTTCGATCCATGTATGCATTCCCACGCAGAGCGTGGGAACGAGGGGTGTTATCTTATATTGCGTGTGCCCGGCTATACACGGTAGGATGTTCTGCGTAGTTGCATGGAGAACACCCCGCCGATGCCCGAGCGTTCAATACCCCTGTTAGCGGTTAAAGGTCTGCGCACCTGGTTCCACACGGACCAAGGTGTAGCCAAGGCGGTGGACGACGTGTCTTTCGAGGTATACCCCGGCAAGACCCTGGCTATCGTGGGTGAAAGTGGCTGTGGCAAGAGCGTGACTGCCATGTCCATCCTGGGACTGGTACCCACCCCACCCGGTGCCTATGAAGGGGGTGAAATCCTCTTTGAAGGCAAGAATCTCCTGGAAGCCTCTGCAAAGGAAATTCAGTCCATTCGTGGCAATGACATTTCCATGATTTTTCAGGAACCCATGACCAGCATGAACCCGGTGTTCCGCGTGGGCCATCAGATAGGGGCCACCCTGCGCCTCCATCGTGGCTTCAGCAAAGCTGAGGCTCGGGCAGAAACTATCCGTCTCCTCGACCGTGTGGGAATTCCTGCACCAGAACAACGCGTGGACGACTATCCCCATCAGATGTCGGGCGGCATGTTGCAGCGCATCATGATTGCCATGGCCCTGGCCTGTAATCCCAAAGTGCTCATTGCCGATGAACCCACCACCGCGCTGGACGTAACCATCCAGGCACAGATACTCGCGCTGCTTCGCACCTTGCAGGAAAGCTCGGACATGGCCATCATCCTCATCACCCACGATCTGGGTGTGGTCGCTGAAGTGGCCGATGAGGTACTGGTCATGTATGCAGGCCAGGTGGTAGAGCAAGCCCCGGTCCATACGCTTTTTGCCCATCCCGCACATCCCTACACCCGGGCACTCTTCAAATCACTCCCCGGTACCGCCAAAGCCGGGGAACGGCTCCACTCCATTCAGGGCAATGTCCCCGCAGCAACCCAGTTTCCCCAGGGCTGTCGTTTTGCGCCCCGCTGCCCCCACGCCCAGCCCCACTGTGGCGAGGAACTCCCTGCGACGACCACGCTAAGCAACAATCATCATGTCGCGTGCTGGCTCCATGACGAAGCACACATGGCCGCGCTGGGTCTGCCCCCCGGCTTTCCCGCAAAGGAGCTGAGCCTATGAGCGAAGATGCCCTCCTCACCGTAACCGACCTGGTCAAGCATTTCCCCGTGCGCTCCGGTGTATTCTCACGGCAGACGGGTGCCGTAAAAGCGGTGGATGGCGTGAGCTTTTCCATTCCACGCGGCACCACACTCAGCCTCGTGGGGGAAAGTGGCAGCGGAAAAACCACAGCGGGTCGGGCCCTTTTGCGCCTCATCGAACCCACCGCAGGCACCGTCGTATTTGACGGTATGGATGTCACCGCGCTGGACAAAAAAGAACTTCGGACCATACGTAAACGTATCCAGCTCATTTTCCAGGATCCCTTCGGCTCCCTCAATCCACGAATGACGGTCTACTCCATTCTCTCCGAAGCCATCAAGGCCCACAAGCTCCATGCAAAATCGCAACTCCGGGACCGCATCTATGAACTTCTCGAACTCGTGGGCCTGCCCCCGGAATCCGCAGACCGCTATCCACATGAATTTAGTGGCGGGCAACGGCAACGCGTAGGCATCGCCCGTGCCCTGGCGGTGGAGCCCGACCTCATCGTCGCAGACGAACCCGTGAGTGCCCTCGATGTGTCCATTCAGGCACAAATCCTCAATCTTCTGCGTGACCTGCAGGAAAAGCTGGGCCTCACCTACCTCTTTATTGGCCATGACCTCAGCGTTATTCGTCATATTTCAGACTATGTCGCCGTCATGTATCTGGGCCGTATCGTGGAGCAAGGCCCCGTGGCAGCCCTCTTCGACAACCCGGTCCACCCCTATACCAAGGCCCTCCTCGCTGCGGCACCTGTGGCCGACCCGGCCCTGCGCCAGGAACGCCCGCTCCTGACAGGCGATGTGCCCAGCCCTATTTCACCGCCTTCTGGCTGTACCTTTCATCCGCGCTGTGTGGATTGCGTGGCAGCGTGCAAGATTGATGTGCCTGTATTGACAGAGATTGCACCGGATCATTGGGTCTCTTGCCCGGTCCATGGACAGCCAAAGTTGCCCTAGCGTGTTCGTTTTGCTAATCTAGGCAAATACTTACGCACCAAGGATTAACAGCAGTACCTAAGGACAGCTCTATGCGCATGGACATTGCGGCGCAAACCGACATCGGTCGCCGTAAAGCTAAAAACGAAGATTCCTGCGGGATTTATCTCGAAGGTGATCCCGCGATCAAGCTCTTCGATGAAGGTGCGCTTGCCTGTGTTGCCGATGGTCTGGGCGGTCATGCCGGGGGCGAGATCGCGAGCAAGCTCGCGGTTTCTATCATCAAGGAATCGCGGGTATTGTCACCGCCAGAAGTTGATAGTACCACTGAAGAAGAAATTGCTGAAACCGAATCGGGTCCATTGCCGGTGCTGCGTGCAGCCATGCACAAAGCCAATGAGAGTATCTTCCAGACCAATCAGGATCTTCTGGTAGCCTCACAGGGGGGCAAAGATGGCAAGGCGCGGCCTATGGGTACAACCTTATTGTCAGCGATAATCGAACCGAGGAAGGTGTACATCTGCAACGTGGGCGACTCACGGTGCTATCACATCCGGGACGGTGAAATTATCAATGTAACCGAAGATCATTCCTGGGTCGATGAGCAGGTGAAAGCCGGA
>CALAXS010000154.1 GCA_937895305.1 uncultured bacterium | reverse complement strand
GGGGCGCTTCTTCAATCCAATTACGAATGTGCCTGCACTCATCGGCTACATTCAACATGAGAGCGAGCACAATCCCGGTCAGGGAGTCATTCTGCAAAGTAACACCGTACCCTTATCGCAGGAAATACGCTGGGCTTCAACTGGCTCTGCGTGGCTGGACCAGCGGGGCGGCCGGGTTCGGATAGATCTTTCCATGCCCGTCGCAATCCCCATGCTTCGCATTGAAGTGAAGGACGGGGAAAATAACACAAAAATTTCTGAGGAAGTTCTTGGCCTGGAGTATTCGCGAAGTCTGGTACCCAATACGGACGAGGACTATCAGCTGATTATCGATGTACCTGCCGGAATGAACCTCGCGAGCAGAACGGTACGCACTCAGATTACGGGACTGCTGGTATCCAATCTGGAATAAAGCAATACCGTTACTTTATTCGTGTCGAAGGGCTTCTACGGGATTCATATCGGCTGCCCGTAAAGCGGGGTAAATACCAAAAACCACACCGACCAATGCAGAAATGCTGAAAGCCACACCGGGTGCCCAGGGGGTGACGATGGTCTTCATGTCCGTAAACTGGCTGATGAGCACCGGAATGAGAATACCCAGTGCCACACCCAGCAACCCGCCCGTCCCGGAGAGTATGACCGTTTCAATCAGAAACTGAAGGATGATGTCGCGACGTTTTGCACCCAGAGCACGGCGTATACCAATCTCCCGGGTACGCTCGGTTACGCTGGCTAACATAATATTCATAATGCCTATACCCCCTACGATGAGGGAGATAGCCGCAATGGATCCCAGCAAGATCATGTCGCGGCGTTTACTTTGTTCAGCAGCACGTAACAACCCCAATGGCACAATGACTTCGTAATCTTTTTTCTTGTGATGGCGTCTCAGAATGGATTCGATTATCTCTGCGGACTCTTCAACTTGATCCTGGTTTTTCACCTGGATGACCAATTCGTGCAGCTCAACCCGTGCAGCTTCGCGACTACCACTTTGTTGTTTCACCAGCATCTCACCAAACCAGGTCTTGGCTGTACTCAGGGGGATAAACATATTTGCGCTGGCACTGGTATCACCCCGTTCTTCACCGGAGTTCCCTGCACTCTCCACAGATTGGGGTGCACATACACCCACGATCTTGTAATAGTCCGTGCCAACCCGCACATTCTTCCCCACAGGGGAGGAGAGGGGGAAAAGTTTTTTAGCGAGTACGGAGGTCACCACAGCGACATTCTTTTTCAGGTCCATCTCGGTTTCACTAAAGAAGCGACCCTCTTTTAAGTGCAAATGTCGCATTTCTGCAAACCAGGGGACCGTACCCAGGATGGTAGTATCTTCACGGTGGGTCGCATTGAAAACGTCCTTACGCATAACGCGACCGGGCATAACCACTTCCACACTGGGAATACTCTCGCGCATGCGTTTGAGGTCAAGATAGGTCAAACCGTAATCAAGCACATAGGAACGTTCGCTGGAAACGCTATCCTGGCCCATGGGTTTTATAGAGTTTACGATGATGTTGTTACTGCCCAAGAGGCGGAGTTGTTGTTGCGCTTCGTAACTGGCCCCTTCGCCCACAGCGAGCATGGCGATTACAGAGCAGACACCAAACACGATGCCGAGCATAGTGAGGAAGGAGCGAAGACGGTGCAACCACAAACTCTTCACCCCAAGCACGATGGTGCGACGAATGCGGGTTGGGGTCCAACCTGTGTAGTGGAAAATAGGTTTGGGGGTATCAGTGGTTACGGACATCGGATTCCACCTTCCCGTCGCGCAGCAGAATAACCCGCTCAGATTTACGGCCAATGTCGTCGTCGTGGGTCACCATGATAATGGTTTTTCCCTGACCGTGAAGTTCATCCATAAGATCCAGAATATCAGAACCCGAACGGCTATCCAGATTACCCGTCGGTTCATCTGCCAGAATTACCAGCGGGTCATTGGCCAGCGCGCGGGCAATACCCACACGTTGCTGCTGCCCGCCAGAAAGCTCAAAGGGTTTATGGTCCAGGCGACCTTCCAGCCCCACACGCTCTGCATAGTTAATAGCAATTTCACGGCTGATTTGCGCAGGAACCCCTTGATAATAGAGAGGGACTTCGATGTTCTCGATCACAGTAAGTTGCTGTATAAGATTGTAGGATTGAAATATGAAACCCAGCCGCTTCCCGCGAATAGCCGAAAGTGCATCATCCTCCATTTTCGAAACATCTTCTTCGCCAAGAAAATAGGCACCCTCCGTAGGTCGATCCAGGCAGCCCAGCACATTCAGCATGGTCGATTTACCACAACCGGAAGGCCCCATAATGCTGATGTATTCCCCTGCATGAAAATCGAGATTTATATCGCTCAATGCATCGAGGCGCGTGTCCCCCATCTGGTACGTCTTGCGCACATTTTTCAGGCTGGCAATAGGCGTAGGTGACATTATGCAGCAAACTCCCGGATAGCACGGGTCAACTTGGCTGCAGTTTCTGCGGTGACTTTCTCTTTTTTCTGTTCCTTTTTCGCGGGTTCCGCAGGTTCTTCCGCATCCATGGTTACCCCTTCACTGTCTCCGCCTTCTTTGTCGCTATCAGGCAAGTAGAGGTACACCGATTCGCCTTCTTCAAGGCCTTCCGCTACTTCAATAAAGGATTCGTTGAAACCACCTACTTGAATCGTGCGACGTTCAATACCGAAGCCGCTGTCAACATAGCAAATCTGTTCGCCACCTTCCGGGTTCACCGCCTGAAGCGGGATAAAGAGGACATCTTCCAGCTCAGTGATGAGGATCTCCGCTTCTGAACTCATGCCGGGTTTCATCCATTCAAAGTTTTCGTTGAGGGTGATTTTAGTTTTATACACTTTGAGATCCGGGTTCATCCAACGGTTCTGGGAGTCCGGCAATACGGCAATCTTTGTAACCACACCCGAAAGCTCAACATCAGGGTAAGCGTCAGTACGGATAGCCACACTCTGGCCTTCTACAATCTTCTTGATATAGGCTTCGTGAATACTCACCTCGACAACCATTTGCGAAGTGTCCGGAATGGTGATAAGACCTTGACGCTCACGTACCTGCGCCCCTTCTTCAATTTTATCGT
>CALAXS010000153.1 GCA_937895305.1 uncultured bacterium | reverse complement strand
TTATCCCCGTTCAATTCATAATGATCCGAAGAATGGAGAACCTCACCCAGCCACTTGTAGCTGTACACCAGTGAAAGCTCGGGTCGCTCCAGCTGGGTCAAGCCACCCGGATTCCAGGAAGCTGCCGTGGCATCATCGGCGATACCGATAAAGGCACCCCCCATCCCCAGCGCACGGGCACCACTGCCCACCGGACTAGGTGCGGAATTTATCTCTAACTGTGCATTTGCCTGTGGCATGACCGCCAGGACGAGCGCCAGGAAAAGACTACATAGTAATAGCGGGCATACCCTGTTCAAGAGCAACTCCTTCCTTGGTCTGTCCCACTGTGGCTGCGCGTGTACCCGTGCTGCTGCTGCTTTGCACCTGTACACGACCCACCTCAATATACTGACCCGGCTCAAGCACCTCCCCGGTGCTTTCATCAATCCAGGGCGCTTCCTCATGGACCAGCAATACCTGGGCCCCCTCGCGCAGTCCATCCTCTGCGGTCCAGTTCAAGAGCACCTGTGCCCCGCGGGCACTCAAGACTTCGCCTGACAAGCGGGGATACAATGCATTAATCTGCGCCGCCAGGTTTTCACAGGCTTGCGCCACTGCATCACGGTCCTTGTGGTCTTCCACGAAGGCATCCAGCACAGCGACAATGGCCGAAGTTTCTGTATTGATGACCCGCGCCTTGATTTCTACACCCCCTGCGCCATGCGTGAATATATCAGCAACGAGGAAGACATGGGCTGGTGTCAGTTTACCCAGTGTCAACGCTTCATCCGGACTCGACAGTGCATCCGACAACTGTTGCTCTGTCAAGACGTCCTGTAAATTGATCCGGTCCAGGGTGCGGAAACGATTCTCATTTACCAGTACCCCTTCCAGACTTGTGCGTAGCAAATCATTAATTTCCGGTGCCACGCCCTGGCCCTGAAAGGCCAATACCGCTACCGGCATTTTCGATGCTTGCGTATTTAATGACACCGGACGCATCTCTACGTTCATGTTTTGTTCCACGGCCGTACCCCCGGCAATTTCAACGCGAATATTCAGCGGTACAACACTGCCATCAGCAACGGAATCATCCAGGGCTATACGCCGATTAAAACTTTCCTTGGGCGCACCAGTCAGATCCGTGAAAGGCTCGCCATTAATTGTTAAAGAAGCTACCTGGGTCGGCACGATAACTTCACCGGATACGCGCAGGGTCTTGTTGTGTCTGTACGGGCGATCCGCTACAGGTGACTTCAGGCGAATCTGGCCTTCACCTTCAACGGCAGACAGGATGTGTTGCACTACCAATCCCGAAGCATCCGCCACAAGTACCCCATTGGGGTGCTGTTCCTGGAATCGCCAATGCAAGGCTGCTGTACTGGTCGATTGACCCTTAAAGACCCCGATGCGGGTTAATGTTTCATTGCCTGCCTTATCCACAGCCGTGACTATGAAGGTGTTTTCCCCCTTCTTTGCCAAGACCAGTTCATGATCAACGGATAATTCCTGTACGCCATCACCCTCGGCTTCCGCGATGACCGTATCCCCCAGAAGAATCCGATCCAGGCCATAACGATCTACAATGCGCAATTGAAGTGTAGCGGTGTCCCCCTCCTGGACTGCGCCATCCAGCGGTGAAAACACGCCCACGGTTGGTCCGGTCAAATCAACGGTAACGGCAATATCTTGGACCGACGTTTTATTCGCCAGATCCTGTGCGGCTACAGAGACCGTATGCCTGCCCTCCATAAAGGTCAGCTCTTTTTCATAGGCCTGGTCCGTGTCACTGTTCCGTTGGGGCAGGATTTTTCCATTTACCCGCACGGCTTCCACACCCAGATCATCGCCTGCCTCAATATGGAGTGGTAAATCCCGTTCTGTTAGCAGGATACTGTCCCCGGTATCCACCGCCAATGCGGGTGCGCCCCCATCCTCAAGAATACCCTGTGCGATTTTCGCCTTCTTCACCAGCGTCAGGTAATGCTGGGCACGGCCAGTATCCACCATACTCAGCGCACGTTGTAGCATCTCCTCCGATTCCTCCAGACGATCCAGATGATAATAGGCTATGCCCAATTCCCGGTTCGGGAAGAATTCCTGAAAATGAAGTCCATAGGTACGTGCCTGCCAGGCATCCCGGGAATGTCCCTCCAGGGCCTTCTCAAAATCTGCGATGGCCTCATCATAAAATTTTCCTGCCAGGAACGATGAACCCCGCTCATAATAGCTCCACCATCGACCCCGGAAGACCCCATCCGTTACGCCGTATTCTTCACCATCCCGGACATAGCGGGTCTTTTCATCGCTGGAACAACCCGCGACAACCAAGCCCAGCAATAATGCAATATAGATATACCTGCTCATCAGACACCCCGTCCTTCGTATCAATACTCATACAATACCACAGGATTGAATCTTTGTAAAAAAAGATATTGTAAACAGTTACCTTTCAAGCACCGCATGCAGGCTGCGCTCCATTTTAGCCTGCTCCAATCCGGCCCACCTGGGCGCCTCCTATTGTGATGCTGAACACTGGGCATGAGACTTGCTTGACATCACTGTCTGAGCGTGTTATTCTTCTTAGCTGCGCTGTCCCCAGGGAGAGATCTGTCTTGACTTATGCTGATATGTGGCAGGCATATTTAGAGCAGGGGGTTTTAACCCGTTGATCTCACAAACTTTAGCCAAAGGAGTATCCGCATGGCTGTAGCCCCGCGTTTTGAGCGCCCATCTATGGGCTCCATACCTGACATCCAAGAACTGCCCGATCTCATTGAGATCCAAACCAAGTCCTATGGAGATTTTCTCCAATGGGACGTTCCACCAGACGAACGGGTGAACCATGGTTTACAGGAAGTCTTCCTGGAAGTCTTCCCCATTGAGTCCCCCAAAGGACTGACCCGCCTGGAATTTGTGAATTACTCCTTCGCACCGCCGAAGTACACGATTCAGGAATGTCAGGAACGGGGCATGACCTATGCCGCGTCTCTTAAAGCCTTGCTGCGCCTCGTGAAATACGAGGAAATCGGTACGGGCAACGAGAAACGTGAGAAGATGATGCTTGAGCAAGAAGTTTTCCTCGGCGAACTTCCTGCCATGACACCTACAGGCACCTTTATTATTAATGGTGCTGAGCGTGTCATCGTGAGTCAACTGCACAAATCCCCCGGTGTGAGCTTCGAACGCAAGTACCACCAGAACGGCAAGCCCCTGCTTTCCGCACGGATTATCCCTTACCGTGGTGCATGGCTCGAATTCGAATACGACGTAAACGATTACCTTTGGTTAACGGTTGACCGTCGTTCCAAGCTTATCGGTACGGCTTTCCTCAAGGCCTTCGGTTATTCCGAGCCTGATGAAATCCTCGGACTTTTCTACCGTACTTCCGAGCTTGCCTTTGGCCGGACCAAGGTCAAGGTAGACAACAAGCCCCTGGACCCCGAAGAAGTGGTGGGTTCCTGGATTGCTGAAGATGTCATTGATCCCGATACGGGTGAGATTATAGCTGACGTTGCTACCGAGTTGACCCAGGTGACCCTGGATCGGCTTATGGCTTCCAACATCAAATCCATCAAGATCCTGAACGCAGAGGATGTGTCCAACGATAGTACTATCGTGACCACCCTCTCGCAGGACAAGACCCAGACCGAAGAAGACGCGCTTCGCGAAATCTACTCGCGCATTCGTCCTGGCGACCCCGCCACGGACTCGACCTGTCGCACCTTCTTCCAGCGTCTCTTTTTCGACCCCAGTCGCTATGACTTTGCCAGTGTGGGTCGCTATAAAATCAACCGCAAGCTCGGCCTCTCCATCGATCAGGAAACCAAGACCCTGACCAAGGAAGACGTAGTTGCTACCCTGCAATACCTCGTGAAGCTGCGTAAAGGTGAAGGGGTGCTTGATGATATTGACCACCTCGGTAACCGACGTGTCCGCGCCGTGGGCGAACTCCTCAGTAACCAGGTCCGCATCGGACTGGTCCGCATGGAACGCACCGTGCGCGAACGCATGAACTATCAGGACGAAGATGAACTTACGCCGCAGACCCTCGTGAATCCCAAGCCGGTCAGCGCTGTCATTAAAGACTTCTTCGGACGTAGTCAGCTTTCCCACTTTATGGACCAAATTAACCCCCTTGCCGAGTTGACCCACAAACGTCGTCTCAGCGCACTTGGGCCCGGTGGTCTCAGTCGTGAACGTGCCGGCTTCGAAGTCCGTGACGTTCACCCCACCCACTATGGTCGTATCTGCCCCATCGAAACCCCTGAAGGCCCCAACATTGGTCTCATGGCTTCGCTGGCAACCTACTCGCGCATCAACCGCTTCGGTTTCCTCGAAACCCCCTACAAGAAAGTAAACAGCGGTAAAGTGTCAACCGAAATCGAGATGCTCTCCGCATACGATGAAGATAACTACATCGTTGCCCAGGCCAACGCGCCCCTCGACAATCGCGGCCGTTTCGAACGACGTACCGTCCTCTGCCGTCACCGTGGTGACTTCCCCCAGGCCCAGCCTGAGCAGGTGGATTATATGGACGTGTCCACGAAACAGCTCGTGTCCGTAGCTGCTGCGTTGATTCCTTTCCTGGAGCACGATGATGCCAACCGCGCACTCATGGGCTCGAACATGCAACGTCAGGCAGTGCCCCTGCTTCGGACCGACTCCCCCAACGTGGGTACCGGTCTTGAGCATGTAACTGCACGTAACGCCGGTACCGTGGTTCGCGCCGAACGCGCTGGTGTTGTGGAATACGCAGACAGTGAAGTGATTCGCGTCCAAACCAAGAAAAGCAAAAACGACAACCCCTTCCGCTCGGAAGAGGATGTCTACACCCTGAAGAAATACATTCGTTCCAACCAGAACACCTGCATTAACCAGTGCCCCATCGTTGTAAAAGGCGACAAGGTAGAAATAGGCGATATTCTGGCCGACGGCCCGGCGACCGACAAAGGCGAACTTGCCCTCGGCCGTAACGTACTGGTCGGGTTCCTGCCCTGGGACGGATACAACTTTGAGGATGCCATCATCCTCAGTGAAGAACTGCTCAAGGATGACGTCTTCACCTCTATCCATATTAATGTCTTCGAAATGGAAGCCCGCGACACCAAGCTGGGCCCCGAAGAAATCACACAGGATATTCCCAATGTCAGTGAGGAAGCCTTGCGCAACCTTGACGAAAACGGGATTATCTGCCCCGGCTCCAAAGTGGGTCCCGGCGACATCCTCGTAGGTAAGGTAACGCCCAAGGGCGAAACCGAGCTTGCACCGGAAGAGAAACTGCTTCGTGCTATCTTCGGCGAAAAAGCGGAAGACGTTCGCGATGCCTCCCTCACCATGCGCCCCGGTGGCACGGGCGTGGTTGTAGACGTGAAAGTCTGCAGCCGTCGCGACAAAGGCGGCGATGCCCAGTCCAAGAAAGCACTGCTTGCCGAAGTCAACAAGGTGAAACGCCAATACGACGAACGTATCCGCGAAATCCGCGAAACGTTTGTGGCAATCACCCGTGATGAAATCATCGGCCTGAAAATTCTTGAAGATGTGTATGACCACAAGACCGAAGAGCTGGCCCTCGAAAAAGGGAAACGCATTCGCGTAGCCCACCTCGACAAGGCCGACTATAGTGTTCTTGCCCGCCTTCGTGTAGAAGACAAAAAAGTACAACAAGGCTTTACCCGCCTCGTCAACATGGCCGCCATGGAAGAAGCAAAGCTTATTGCTTTCCGGGACAGCCAGATTGAACGTATGCGTAAAGGTGACGAACTCCCCCCCGGCGTGATTAAGCTCGTCAAGGTCTTCGTTGCTATCAAGCGTCGTATGTCTGTCGGGGACAAGATGGCAGGTCGTCACGGTAACAAAGGGGTTGTATCCCGTATCGTTCCCGTGGAAGATATGCCCTTCCTGCCCGACGGTACACCGCTTCAGATTATTCTCAACCCCCTCGGGGTGCCTTCCCGTATGAACGTGGGGCAGATTCTTGAAACCCACCTCGGTTGGGCCTGCCGTACCCTCGGTATAAAAATTGCCACACCCGTATTCAACGGTGCGAAGGAAGAGCAAATCTTCGAAATGATGCGAAAGGCTGGTCTGCCGGACTCCGGCAAGATTCGTCTGCGTGATGGTCGTACGGGTGAAGAAATGCACCACGACACCTGCGTTGGCATCATCTACATTCTAAAGCTCAACCACTTGGTAGACGACAAGATTCACGCCCGTGCTATCGGGCCGTATTCACTGGTTACGCAGCAACCCCTGGGCGGTAAAGCCCAGTTCGGTGGCCAGCGTTTCGGTGAAATGGAAGTGTGGGCCCTGCAGGCCTACGGCGCAGCCTATACCCTGCAGGAACTGCTGACCATCAAGTCGGATGACATTCAGGGCCGTACCAAAGCCTATGAAGCCATCGTAAAAGGTGAGCGCGAAGTCGATCCCGGCACCCCCGAATCCTTCAACGTACTTGTACGCGAAATGCAGGCACTCTGCCTCGACGTAATCAAGCTCGTGAAGCTCGAAGGTGCAGCTGAACTCGAAGAAGACGACACAGAACAAGCGGAGGAAGAATAACCCATGGCCAAGTATCTACCCACCACGGGCGAACGTTTCGACGCACTGACCATTCGCATTGCCTCTCCCGAGGAAATCGGCAAATGGTCCTTCGGCGAAGTTAAAAAGCCGGAAACCATCAACTACCGTACTTTCAAGCCGGAAAAAGATGGATTGTTCTGCGAACGCATCTTTGGCCCTGTCAAAGACTGGGAATGCGGCTGCGGTAAATATAAAAAAGTTAAACATCGCGGCATCACCTGTGACCGCTGCGGTGTAGAAATCACCGAATCCAAAGTGCGTCGCGAACGTATGGGCTGCATCAAGCTCGCCGTGCCCGTGACCCACATCTGGTTTTTCAAGACCACCCCGAGTTGCATTGGCAATCTGCTGGATCTGTCCATTCGCTCACTCGAACGGGTGATCTACTTCGAAAATTATATCGTTATCGATCCGGGTGATACGGAACTCAAAAAGATCCAGACCCTGAACGAAGACGAATACCAGGACGCTAAAACCGAATATGGTTCAGATCGTTTCGTGGCCAAGATGGGCGCTGAAGCCGTGAAGATCCTCCTTGAAGAAATCGACCTGGAAGCACTGAGTCAGGAATTACACGCACAATTCGCTACCGTGACCTCTCAGCAGGGCCGGGCAAAAGCGATCAAACGCCTGAAAGTCGTTGAAGCCCTTCGCAAGTCGGGCAACAACTGCGCATGGATGGTACTTGATATTGTGCCTGTGCTGCCCCCCGATCTCCGACCCCTCGTTCCCCTCGAAGGTGGCCGCTACGCTACCTCCGATTTGAACGATCTTTACCGTCGTGTGATTAACCGTAATAACCGCCTGAAGCGCCTCCTCGAACTGCGTGCGCCCGAAGTGATTCTGCGCAACGAAAAGCGCATGCTCCAGGAAGCCGTCGATGCCCTGTTCGATAACGGTCGTCACGGTCGTACGGTACTCGGTGCCGGCAACCGCCCCCTTAAATCCCTCAGCGACATGCTCAAGGGTAAGCAGGGTCGCTTCCGCCAGAACCTCCTCGGTAAACGTGTGGACTACTCCGGTCGTTCTGTTATCGTAGTGGGTCCCGAACTCAAGCTTCACCAGTGCGGTCTTCCCAAGCGCATGGTGCTCGAACTCTTCGAACCCTTTATCATCCACCAGCTCAAAGAACGTGGTATCGCTACCACGATTAAGGCCGCTAAGCGCATTATCGCCCAGGGCCGTACTGAAGTGTGGGATATTCTCGAAGACGTGATCAAAGATCACCCTGTCATGCTCAACCGTGCACCTACCCTTCACCGTCTCGGCATCCAGGCATTCCAGCCTGTTCTTATCGAAGGTAAAGCGATTCGCGTGCACCCTCTGGTGTGTCGCGCATTCAACGCTGACTTCGATGGTGACCAGATGGCCGTACACGTACCCCTCATGCCCGCTGCGCAACTTGAAGCGCACCTGCTCATGATGTCTACGTCCAACATTTTCTCCCCATCCGATGGTAGCCCCATTGTGACACCCAGCCAGGACATCGTGCTGGGTATCGCCTGGATGACCCGTGAACGCCTCGGCGTTAAAGGGGAGTGGAAGAAGGAATGGACCGGTCCCAACGGCGTGCTGCTCAATCCCGGTAAAGTCTATCCCGATGCCGAAGCTGTGGTCATGGCCTTCTCCCATAAAGAAGTTGCTATTCATGCCCGCATCAAGGTATGTGTCGATGGTGTCATTGTCGATACCACCGTAGGGCGTGTGCTGTTTGCCGAAGAACTCCTCGATGAAATCACGGTTAATGACGTCAATATGGAGCAGGACCAAGGCAGCATTGGCGACATTATTGCCGCCTGTTACGCTTCCCACGGTCACAACAAGACTGTAGCCATGCTTGATATGCTTAAACGTTGCGGGTTCAAATATGCCACCATGTCTGGTGTATCCGTGGCCATGGTAGATATGGTGATTCCACCTGAAAAAGAAGCAATGGTGGAAGCGGCACAAGAAGTGGTTATGCGTATTGACGAAATGTACCAGAATGGTCTCATCACGGAAGGTGAGCGGTATAACAAAATCATTGACGAATGGACCACCA
>CALAXS010000152.1 GCA_937895305.1 uncultured bacterium | reverse complement strand
CCACGAAACAAGGTGAAAAACCAATTTTGATTGATCTACCCCAGAAATGCTATTTTGACAAGAATTTACTGGACAATGCCTTTTGGATGTGCGAAAATCCCCCTTGGAGGTTTTATTCTCGATCATGAATATGGATAACATGGGTGCGAACCAGCATGCTGAAGAGTTGGATGCAGACGCAGTCTGTGCCCAATGTGGCACGGTAAATGCCGAAGGCACCTTGATTTGTAAAGTTTGCGGCAACAATCTTCGCGACCAGCGTCACAATCGCATGATCGCGGATCAGCACCTGGATCTCGCCGAAGACGACAAAAAGATAAAACTACGTTTTCTCACAGGTGCCCTCGTCACACTCGGTGCACTGCTGGTGGTTTGGGTCGCCCTGAACGCGAACAACATTGCCCAGGGCCTCGTAGAATCCCAACTCCCCGGCTCCAGCAGAATGTTAACCCCCGAACTCTGGGCAGGTGCCCAGGCCAACAACTTCGAAGACCTCCATGCTCTGCTTGAAGCTACACCCATCACCCAGATGGACATTGTGGCGGCACAGGACCAGCCCTTTCAAAGTGAAAGCGCTACAGGAATCTACGTGGTCGCCCTTCCCAGTATGGCCCCCGGCATGACGATAGGCCGTGCGTATGTCCAGGAAGATGGTGACGATCTACTAATCGTTGCCGATATTAACGGAGGCATCGAATTACGGGGCCGCGCACGCTTTCGCGACTCCGGTGAGGAGACCGCATGGGTTATTGACGATTTGAGCAGCAGTGCTACCGATGGTATATACTACTACGAAACCTACGGCGTAGCGCTCGCCCAACCCGATGGTACCTATCATATCTTTGGCATGAGCAATGGGATTCAGGAAATTTCAGCCATTGCGTATCGACTGCCCAACTAGATAGCTTTGATACAGTACACCAGCGCTCCACCCGAATCAGGGTGGGCGCTTTTTTTATAGATACGAAAGGATATTTCCCTATGGCAGGGTTTATGGGTCGACTCAAAGATCGACTGAGCAAAACACGCGGCAACCTCGTCGGCAACGTGAAAAAAATTGTTACAGGCCGAAGCATCGACGATGCTATGTTCGATGACCTCGAAGAAACGCTCATTGCCTCCGACATGGGTGTGGAAACCACACTCTCCATCGTGGACGAACTGCGTGATCGCGTCAAAAGCGATAAGCTCAAAAATGCAGAAGATCTCTACGGTGCTCTTAAGGATGCATTGCGAAAACGCCTGGCCGAAGGCGATCATACCATCAACTGGACCAGCAACAACGGTCCACACATTACCCTCATTGCAGGCGTAAACGGTTCCGGAAAAACCACCACCACCGGCAAACTCGCTGCCAAACTCGCTGGCGAAAACCGTAAAGTTCTCCTCGGTGCCGCAGACACCTTTCGTGCCGCAGCAGTGGAACAACTCATGATCTGGAGTGATAGGGCCAAGGTGGATATCATAAAACACGGCGAAGGCGCAGACCCCGCTTCTGTGGCCTTTGATGCAACCGATGCTGCCCTCGCACGCAATGTGGACAACCTCCTCATCGATACAGCAGGCCGTCTTCACACCAAAGTTAACCTCATGGAAGAACTCAAAAAGATTCAACGTGTCGTACAAAAACGCCACCCCGGCGCACCCCACGAAGTACTGCTGGTCCTCGATGCCACCACCGGACAGAACGGTCTGGTACAGGCCCGTCAATTCACCGAAGCCCTACACGTAACCGGCATCATCCTCACCAAACTCGACGGAACCGCCAAAGGCGGCATGGCCTTCGCCATCCAGCAGCAACTCGGCATCTCCATAAAATACATCGGTGTCGGCGAAGGAATCGACGATCTCCAGCCCTTCGACCCCGACGAATTTGTAGACGCCCTCTTCGAAGAAGCGTAGCCCCACAAAAGGATCATTTATTTCTTACTTTATAAAGTGCACCCGACTTGGCTACCATAGCCCCTAACACTGTGGCAAAAAGGCAGTCCATGTTTAATTGGCTTAAATCCAAAAAAAAGAAGGATTCACCCGCACAGGGCAATCAAACAGAACCCGTGCAAGCCAATAATGGGGCCACCACCCTGCATACTGACGAAGAAAACAGCACCCTCGACATTACCTGTACCGAATGCGGCATACGCATCACCGTTCCCATCTCCTGCCAGGGACAAGAAGGTCTTTGCTTCGGCTGTGGCGGAACCATCCGCATCCCCACCGCCCCCATTCGCGGCGACCACAGAAAGCTCCTCTACCAACCCAACGAAGTCGTTGCCCAGCGCTACCGTATTATCCAGCAACTCGGTAAAGGCGGCATGGGCGTAGTCTATCAGGCCGAAGACACCCTCATGTGCGAGCAGGTAGCCCTCAAATTTATGCTACCCGCCTACCTCGAATCCCGTAAAGGACGTCGCCTCTTTATTCAGGAAGCGCAAATGGCCCGCCGCCTCCGCCACAGAAACATTGTCTCTACCCATGACGTTGGCTGGACCGATGATGGCATTCTTTTTCTTTCCATGGAATTCATGCAAGGCCAATCCCTCCGCCAATTCCTCAACACAAAACGCCCCACAGGCAAACGCATCGGCGTACAACAGGCTGTCCAGATCATCGAGCAAATTCTCTATGCACTTCAATACGCCCATTCCACCATTGTCCACCGTGACCTTAAACCGGAAAACATCATGCTCCTGTCCGACAGCGAAGTGAAGGTACTCGACTTCGGATTGGCCAAAGCCCTCGAAGCCGCACAGATCTTTCAGGATGCAGACGGCAGTAAACATGCCCAGCGCATTGTGGGCACCCGCGTCTATGCCGCGCCCGAACAAAAATCCAACGAAAGTATAGATGCCCGTGCAGACATCTACACCGTAGGCTTGCTCTTCTTTGAACTGCTTACCCTGCGCGCCCCCACCGACGAAGCCGTGCATTTACCCAAGATCCGCCGCGATGTCGCACCAGCCCTCATGGAAGTACTGGACAAGGCACTCGAAGAAGACGCCGACCAACGCTGGCAAAATGCTGCTGCAATGCGAAACGCCCTCCTCTCCGCCATGGAAGAAGGCTACAGTGCCATCACTGTCAAGAAGGCCCTCACCACCGAAGGTCGCGAAGTTTCCACCCAGGGCATGACCCGCATCGAAGGTGGTATACTCAAAATTGGCGACGACGATTTCCCCGATTCACGTCCCGCCTATACCACCGACCTGAAACCCTTCTACATGGACCGCACCCCCGTTACCGTGGCCCAATACCGGCACTACCTCGAAGACACCAATGCCACACCCCCAAAATACTGGGACGACACCCGCTTCAATGCAGACGACCAACCCGTCATCGGCGTTAACTGGGCCGAGGCACAAGCCTATGCAGCCTGGTGCGGAAAAAAACTACCCACAGAAGCCCAATGGGAACGGGCAGCACGGGGGAATTCCGGGCGCACCTACCCCTGGGGCGACGAAGCACCCACCAGTACCCGCTGCAATTCTGGGGACTGCCACGGCATCACCACCAATGTCCGCCACTACGAAGACGCCCAGACCCCGGAAGGGGTCATGGACCTTGTGGGCAATATCTTTGAATGGACCAGCGACACCCTCGCCACCTATCCACCCGACGATGATCAGCAAGCCCTAGACGAAAAAGAACGCCGTAAAGTAGTGCGTGGCGGTTCATGGCATTCCAGTCCCGAAGCCCTCCGCGCCTCCTACCGCACCGGAATTTACCCGGAAAGCCAACTGAACA
>CALAXS010000151.1 GCA_937895305.1 uncultured bacterium | reverse complement strand
TATTCACGTTGTAACGGCTGTACTCGCCTATGGCCTCTTCTATGTCGCCAGTCTCACCAGTATCGCCTATGCTTTTGTCGCACGCCGCCTGAAGCAACGGGCCACCAAGGGCCTGGTCCGCAAGTTACCCTCATTAGAAAATCTCGACCGCACCCTCTTCCTGCTCATCAGCATCGGCTACCCGGTCTTTGCCATTACGGTGCTCCAGGGTATGTATTGGGCCTGGTACGAACAACAACTTCTGAGTCCACAATGGTGGCTTGACCCCAAAATATTCATGTCCGTTCTCATGCTCTTTTTCTACGGCTTCACTTTCCATGGCCGTTCCATGAGTAAACTTCGTGGACCCAAGCTCGCCTATGCGCTTTTTCTGTTTGGCGTTCTGCTGGGCTGCTACCTTATTCTGAAAAGTACGGGCTTCCTTCCTGACTTGTTGATGGCGCCCGTTCAATGACCATTGCGATTACCGGTATAAACCACACCACCTCTTCGGTAGAACTCCGGGAAAAGCTCGCCTTTTCTTCCGATGCGCTTCCCAAGGCCTTGAAGAAGCTCAAGACCATCTTTTCCGATGGGGGTTGTGTCATCCTCAGCACCTGTAATCGTGTGGAAATTTACGCTCGTGCTGAAGATGACGGCGAGGACATGCTCCAGCGTATGCACGCCTTTCTTGCCCAGTGGCATGGACTCGACGAAAGTGAATTTAGTGATGCACTCTACAGCTATACCAACCGCGATGCTGTGGCCCATCTCTTTCGTGTTGCCTCCAGTATCGACTCTATGGTCGTTGGTGAGGTACAGATCCTGGGTCAGGTACATGACGCCTTTCTCCTGGCACAACAGGAAAGCAGTACCGACAAAATTATGCGTGGTCTCTTTCAGCGGGCCTTCAAGGTCGCCAAAGAAGTACGCACAAAAAGTTCTATTAACGAAGGCAAAGTTTCTGTTGCTTCTGTTGCTGTTGACCTCGCCGTGTCCATCTTCACGGACCTTGATGAGAAGACGGTCCTTGTTATCGGTTCCGGCGAAACGGCGGAACTTGGTCTCAAGAGCCTCATCCAAAAAGGGGCCAGCAATGTTATCGTCATGAACCGTAGCCTTGAAAACGCCGAGACCCTCGCTGGATTATACGGTGGTGAAGCGGTCGCTCTTGATGATCTCAATGATCACCTGCATCGCGCAGACATCGTCATCACCTCTACCGGGTCTAATGTAGCGGTCCTCAACATGGAACATTTCCAAAGGGCCTTGCGAAAACGCAACAAGGCCCCTATGTTCGTTATTGATATTGCTGTTCCCCGGGACGTGGAGCAGAAGGTCAACAGTCTCGACAATGTCTATCTCTATGACATGGACGGACTTCAGGCCATGGCGGACGAAAACATGGAAACACGCCGTGCCGAGGTGGACCATTGTCTTGAAATTGTGGAGCATCAGGTCGATGTCTTCATTAAATGGCTTCGCTCCCTCCGGGCCGAACCCACCATCGTATCCATGACCCTGGAATTGAACACTATCCGTGAGCGTGAACTTGAGAAGACACTTCAAACCCTCTCTGATCTCAACGAGAAACAACGGGCCGAAGTGGAATACATGAGTAAACGTATCGTGAACAATATTCTCCAGCGGCCCATGAGCCAAATCAAGGAAGAAGTTAGCGAAGATGATTCCAGCCGCGTACTCCATCTGGTCAAGCGCCTCTTTGGACTGGAGGAAAACCATTGAGTCAACGTCTTGTTATTGGTAGTCGCGGCAGTGAGCTTGCACTCTGGCAGGCCCGTCACATTCAGGAATGCCTGAAGTCGGCGCACCCCGGCCTGGAGGTCATCATTGAAATCATCACCTCCAAAGGGGACAAGATTCAGGATGTTCCTCTTGCCAAAATCGGCGGCAAGGGTCTCTTTACGAAAGAACTCGAAGTGGCACTCCTCGACGGTAGCATCGACCTTGCTGTGCATAGTCTGAAAGATCTTCCCACGGAACTGCCCCCAGGTCTCGCACTGGGTGCTGTACCCCGGCGGGAAAATCCGCAAGATGCTTTTGTGGGCCGCACCGCCCAGGGCCTGGCGGAATTGGCACAGGGTGCAACCGTAGGTACTTCCAGTCTGCGTCGTCGCGCACAACTTCTTGCTGCACGTCCTGATCTCAACATTGTCGACTTGCGCGGTAATGTACCTACCCGAATCGAAAAAATGAGCAGCGAAGGTATGGATGCTATCATCCTCGCCGCGGCAGGACTCATCCGGTTACAGATGGACCAACACATCAGCGAATGCCTGGACCATAGTACAATGCTCCCGGCAGTCAGTCAGGGTGCCCTTGGTATCGAAATACGGGACAACGATGCCCGTGTTGCTGGCCTGGTCCGTGTCTTGCACCACGATGCAACGTTCGATGCTGTCACCGCAGAGCGTGCACTTCTCTCGGGACTTGGTGGTGGTTGCCAGACCCCGCTGGGTGCTCTCTGTACTACGGAAAACGATACGCTTCACCTCAACGCGCGCATTGTTTCTCCTGATGGTACGCAGGTCTTTGCTGTTTCGCTCGATGGCTCAACGCACGATGCTGCTGCTCTTGGTCAACAGGCCGCGCAGGATCTCCTTGCACAGGGGGCCGACAGGATTGTGGCGGAACTGGATGCGGGTACCGAGGCCACGGGCACGCCCTTGCAGGGTAAACGCATTGCCATTACCCGCGCCCAGGACCAATCTCAAAAGCTCACAGCAGCACTCCACGGCCTGGGCGCAGAAGTTATTTCTTTTCCCACCATTGACGTCAGGGCGGTTACGCCGGACGCAGACCTCCCTGATGCGAGCACATGTGACTGGTTAATTTTTACTTCTGTCAATGGCGTTCGTTATTTTAGTCAGGCATTGGAGGCGCGGGAGCGCAATCTTGATGGGTTCAGCAAGACCTCTATCTGTGCTATTGGTTCCGGGACGAGTGCCCTGCTTCAGGAAATGGGTCTCAGTGTGAGTCTTAGCCCTAACACGGCCACAGCCGAGGAACTCGGTAAAACGTTGACTGCACTTGAAGGTGACCTCAACAGGAAAAATATCTTGCTTCCCCGAGGTAATCTCGCACGAACGACGCTGCCCGAAATTTTACGTGCTGCCGGGGCTACCGTTATCGAGAGCATAGTCTATGAAACGCAATGTACCGCGCCTGACGCTGCTGCGGTTCGGACGTTTCTTCAACAAGACCTTGATGCCGTCACGTTCACCAGTGCCTCCACTGCAGAGAACCTCGCGACGATCCTTGGTGCGGAGCAATGGGGTGAACTTGCTGGTCGTTGCGCTTTTGCATCCATCGGGCCCATCACTACCGATGCGCTGAAAGCGATGGGCACGCCACCCACTTTGGAAGCGGAACAACATGACATCCCCGGTCTGGTCCGCGCATTGACGAAACACTTTCAGGGTTAGAGCATTTTAACAAATTATTGTTACGAATCTGCTTGTTGTGGCATCGGTTGGCTGCGTCACAAAAACTCACCGTAGCCTGCTATGCCTCCGTTTTTGTTTCTTGCCAACCTTGTCCTCACTGACGCAGCTCCGTATCTATAATTTGTTAAAGTGCTCTAGTGCTTATTAAAGATAGGCCCCAGGCTTTTTGCAATGTTTTTTGACTCGTCCCGGGGATGAAGAATCCCCTGGGCGAGTTTGTGCGTAAAGGTCATGAGGCCGAGGCCGAGGATGGAGGTGAGTGCGAGGAGGAGGGCGATGGCAACGAAGGTGATGCGGACGGGCATGGTAAAGGGAATGAGCCAGGCACCGAGGAGCAGTCCGACAATAAATCCGATGCTGAGGCGGAAGAATCCTTTGAGGACACGGGTGACGGGGTTGCGTTCACCGCCGGGTCGGGTGAGTAGCCACACTGCTGCGGCGTCGCGGGCACCGGTGAAGAAGCGGGAGAAGCCGTATTTGGAGACACCGAATTTACGGGGGTGGTGCTGTACGGGGATTTCGGCGACGGTTTCGCCCATGGTGTTTGTGAATACGGGGAGAAAGCGGTGGAGGTCGCCTGCGAGGGGGAGTTGTCGTGCGATGGTGGCTTTCATGGCTTTGTAGCCGGAGTTCATGTCGTGGATGGGGAGCTTGAAGAGGCGGGAGAGGGTGCCGTTGAAGACTTTGGAGGGGAGGGTCTTGTGGATGGGGTCGTTGCGTTTTTGTTTCCAGCCGCAGACGAGGCCGTGGCCTTCGCTGAGTTTTTCGAGCATGCGGGGGATTTCTTTGGGGTCGTCCTGGAGGTCACCGTCCATGGTGATGATGGTATCGCAATGGGCGGGGATGTTCTTGAAGGCGACGCGGAGTGCTTCGGTTTTGCCCTGGTTGGGTTTGAAGCGAAGGGCGTTGACGCGGGGGTCGTGTTTGTGAAGTTTCTGAATGACGTCCCAGGTATTGTCGGTGGAGCCGTCGTCGATGATGAGGATGGTGGTGTCGTGCTCATCGGGACAATGCAAAAAAATACCCGCCACCAGGTCTTCCAGGGTGGGGGCTTCGTTATGGCAGGGGATAACGAATGTGATGTTCATGGACATATTGTAGCGGAAGGGGGTAAAGATATTCACGTGAGGGCAGGGGCAGCGTGTTT
>CALAXS010000150.1 GCA_937895305.1 uncultured bacterium | reverse complement strand
ATCTGTCAAGTACTAAACCGGAAGACTTTTGCAACAGGCTGCTAGAGGTACCCCATACCTTCCAGCTCTCTCACCGCTTCGGGATTGAACTCACCCAAATTCACTTCGTAGGTGGAAGGAAAGGTTGTGAGCCAATCCGCTATCAATGCGTCCAATGCAGCCACGCTATCGGGATGTTCCGCCGCTATATTGTTTTGTTCCAGGGGATCACTTTCCAGATGATAAAGCTCCCGGTGCGCATGATCCGCTTTTTGAATGAGCTTGTAGCCTTCATGGATCACGGCACGTTGCGGATGGGGAATCTTGTTATTTGTACCTTGCATAAATATGGGGGTCGCTGAAATCGGCCCGGCCTCGCCCTGAAGCACAGGCCCCAGATTCCTGCCACGCCAATTGGGCAATGGCGGTTCATCCAGTAAATGCGCCAGGGTCGGCATAAGGTCAATAGCACTCACCGGCGTAGTTATCTTTTGGGGCGCAATACCCGGCCCGGCAAAAATAAGGGGAACATGAAGGAGCTCTTCATACAGCGACTGTCCGTGGCCCCATTGCCCATGATCCCATAATTCTTCGCCATGATCAGACGTAAAACAGATATAGGTGTTTTCCATGAGCCCCTCCGCCTCAAGATAATCCAGCATACGTCCTACAAATTCGTCCATATACTGGATTTCACCCTCATACAGGGACCGGGTGTACTCCTCCTCCGCCTTGGGAAGTGCCAAGGGGGTTTCATTCAAAGCGGGTATCCCCCACCGTTCCCCGCCATCATAGGGATGAAAAAAAGGCCATGCTCCACTTTGCTTCCGATAGGCCTCCGGGGGATCATAGGGTGCATGGGGATCGATGTAATGGAGGTACAGGAAAAATGGATCCTGCTTCCGGTATTGCAACCACTGCCTAGCATAGCTATCAATATCTACCGTGGTGTTATGGGGACGCAGATTATCCCACCGCGGAAACATACCCGACAGAGCGTCACTGAGAAACGGGTAGCCTGTCAAAGGCCAGTCACGACGCAACAAGATGGGGTGGGTAGACGCTGCGGTCTCAAAACCGTTCATGGCAGAGGGCAGTACCCACAAAAGCATGTTCGCTGTGAACGCTGCGGTGTCGTAACCTTGCTCACCCATGCGCGTAGCGAGGGTACTTCCCTCATGGGGGTAGGTGTACCGCCAAATCTGCTCCACCCAATATACACCATCCACATTGGGCGTTAATCCGGCAGGATACTGAGAATTAAACATCCCCCATACCGAGGGCAGTGTCCAGGGGGCTAAGGCGTGGGCCTGATTAAATACCGCACCGCGATTGGCCAGTCGTTCCAGATTCGGTGTGGGTACATCGCCCCCATAGAGGGATAAATAATCTGCCCGCATGGTGTCCGATACAATCAGAATCAGGTTAGGGCGTTCATCAGCCGTATGCCCGGGGGCATCTCCCATACCTGTATTGGTCACGGGCATCGCGACAATAAGTAACACCAACAACAAGACAAGACCTGTGCATTGACGTTTTCGCGATGCCACTCTGAAAAATACCAGTGCGATGCACCCCACAATTACCGTCACCGTTGCTATATAAAGGCCCGGTTCCCGCAGGGATAACCCGACACGATCGGGCGTAAAAATATGCCAGGCTGCATGGGTATAAAAACAAAATGCTGCGTAAAAACCTGCCACCGCCACGCTGACACCATAAGTCAATGGTGTCAGCCTGAATAAGCGCAAGGCAATATACTGACCCACACAGAGCACAAGGATAGCGATGACCACCTGATTGTCGGACAACGTCGGGGCTGAATCCCGATAGGCCCTGATGAAGGACCAGATCGTGGTTCCGGTAAGACCCGACAAACAGGCTATCGCGCTGGGCTTATGGGGTATAGCACGCTGTATAAGGGCAAAAAGAAGCGTTACCACGCAACCAACCCCACCAACAATCAGGCAATACAACAACAAAGCCAAAGCGGGGGGAGAATGAAACAGCTCGTCCGGCGTCCACTGCGAAGAGCGAATCGACTTCATGGTCTCCAGCAATTGGAAAAAAGGGACCAGGACCAGTACATAACCCATCACCAGGGTAAAAAAACGCACCGTTCCACTACTATGTTTTACGTCAGTCATTGCGCCAGCCTAGCAAAGGTGCCCCGCCCACTTCCAACACCATGCTGCGCAAGTGGCAACACGATAAAAAAATATGATAGACTACGCGTCCTTTACGGTTCGGGGCGTAGCGTAGTCCGGCTAACGCACCTGCTTTGGGAGCAGGGGATCGCAGGTTCGAATCCTGCCGCCCCGACCATTTATATCAACGACTTACACAGATTATGTGTAGGTCGCTTTTTGTTTGTGGTACCCGTATGGTACCCACGGTGCTGAAAAACGGGCATTCTGGGGCCATGGCGGCACAGGTGGAATGGTTTGATTCTCTGGCTCGGAATCGGGCCGTATCCAGCATGGCATCACAGTTGACTGCACAAAGGTACAGGCAATCCGCTGTGCGACTATGGCTCCTGCTTTTCTTCCCGCTGAGCCTCTGGTACCCACTGCTCGAACTGGATGTCGTTGTCCCCAGGGTAGGGCTTGGTGTGATCGTGTTCATTGCGTCCGATGGGCATAGGGATGCCGTCAGGGAAAGCAGCACAACCCGGCTCGTCGCCTTTGTGCTCGATGAAGTGTCTGCACTTGCTGCATTGCGACATAGTCTCTATGGTCATGAAGCATAACCTCCAAAGTCAGTGTAGCATTCCACACTGCTTTACATTCTACTGTGCCTCAACCCGCCCCCGTCGAAAAAAATGTCATCATTTGTCAGCATCGAGCAAGTGCCGTGTGGGGATACGTTGTGCCTGCGTGGCTGAGTATCGGCTTCGGTGAACATGCACATTTTTCGTTCTGAGCTTCAACATTCTTCAACAATTTGATGGCATCATCCCAGCCCTGTCTACTGTCCACTGTGCTAGCGGCGGACGACAATTTCAACCGTCCGATTTTACCGGACAGTTCGCCCGGTCGCCTGGAGGCTAACAGTATCTCGGTTTGCACTCACCGCTCCCAACCTTAGCTTTTCTTAGCATACAGTATGCACGAGTGGCGACAACTGAAGCCGCGTATACGCCGGGAGCAGTCACTATGAACCTCGCATGGTTCGTGCGGTCTGTTCACCCTTGAGGTAAGGATTGGTAAGTATTTCACTCGATACCCGGTTGTCCGTGTTCGCCTGAAA
>CALAXS010000149.1 GCA_937895305.1 uncultured bacterium | reverse complement strand
GGGCGAGCAAGAATTGCTATGAATAATGATCCATCTGCGCAAATCACACCACTAGATACCACCCTTTTGCGTTTTTTGTCCCATTCGCTGTACCCTGCTTATTCAGTTGGTGGATAACACGCATCAGTAAAAGGCACCCTCCCCCTATGGGCTTAACAACATCTCAAATCAGTGACAAGACTCTGGTTCCTGTGTGTCGTCAATTGGCCACGTCCTACGACGCAGGTATCCCTATCCTGCGCTCGCTGGCGCTGGTGGAGGAGAACACGTCGGACCGGCGCATGAAAACGGTCATCCGCGAGATGAGCGATGCGATTCGTCAGGGAGCGACCCTGGGTGATGCGGCCCAGAGGCAGGGCAAGTATCTGCCCCCTTTCTTTATTGCGCTGGTGAACGGTGGCGAGCATGGGGGGCGCCTCGATGTGATGCTCAAGGATCTGGCCCTTTATTTTGAAGATCGGGTGGCCATTAAACGGTCGGTCAGCCGGGCCATGACCTATCCATCCATCCAGCTTACGATCTGCTGGTTTCTGGGTTCCTTCGCCTTGCGTATCATCAACTCCCTGGACTTCAATTCCACCACCCCTTTCAGCCTGGACGATTTCTTTCAGGCCTATATCAACTTCCAGATGAAGGCCATGGGCGTATTTGCCATTATCGTGGTGGTCTGCATCATCCTCGCGCGCATGGGCATCTTCCGCTGGATAGTCGCCTTCTTCACCACTTTCCTCTGGCCCATGCGTCCGGTGACCCGCCGTTTTGCCCTGGCCCGTTTCTTCCGCAGTCTGTCCCTGCTCATCACCAGCGGCCTCCATATCAAGACCTGCGTGGAGCAATCGGCTGTTATGGCCAATAATCCGTACATAGAGAAGGATCTCCTGCTGGCCATACCCCGGATTCAGTCCGGCATGTCCCTCGTCGAATCCTTTGCCATGAGCAAGACCCTCACTTCCACGGCCAAGGAAATGCTGTATGTGGGCGAGGAATCGGGAAATCTGGACGTGACCCTGCGAAAGGTGGCAGAATACCACCTCGACGAAGCCAACCACGCCGTAAACGTGGCCATCAAAGCCTTCAGCACCTTCATCGGTCTCGCTGTGGCACTGGTGGTGGGCTATATAATCATTTCATTTTACAGCAAGTATTTTGGCATGCTCAACGACATCATGTCCTAGGACTTAGGGCATTGGAGGTATTGTATTCATGACCGCAGGTATGGACCGGCAACCCCTGGACGAAGGGCGTGACTTCACCAAATTCATCTGGATCGGCATTGGCGTATTGTTTCTGGTGATGGTGATCGGCCTTATGTTTACCGATCGCCGCGACCCGGCACAATCCTATTGCAATGTGAGTCACATCCTCATTTCGGTGAATGGTGCCGACCCCAATGACCGTGCGCGTGGCCTGGAAAAAATCAAAGAGATACAGACCAAACTCGCTGCCGGGGAAAGCTTCGGCGCTTTGGCCAGAGAATACTCCGATGACCCGACCACCAAGAACAAGGGTGGTGCACTGGGTGCCCAGGCCCGGGGTGTCTACCAGGAAAGCTTTGAGAATGCGGTCTGGTCCCAGGAAATAGGCGTCGTCGGCGATGTGGTCGGGACCTCCTTCGGATTTCATCTGGTCCTTGTACATGATCGCAATATTTCCGAAGCAGACAAGTACGAGGCCGAGCTGGACCGAAAGGCCCGTGAGATGAAAAACAATGATGTACAACCCATCATTGAGACCCCCACAGAGTAAGCTGGATACACCAGGACAGGCTATGGGTTAATTCTTGACTCATGGCCTGTTTTTTGCAGAATTGTTACTCGTCAAAGTCTCTCAGGTTGAAACCACGCGATCCCAAGAGTACAATTCCCCTTCCTCACAAACCCAGCCTGTAGAGCAACGCGATAAAAGGACCCTTCCATGCAAACCGCCGATCGGTTAACCAAGATTCCCCCCTACCTCTTCATGACCCTGCGCAACAAGATTAACGATGCCAAGGCGAAGGGCATTGATGTCATCAGCCTCGCTATCGGTGACCCGGTAGATCCCACGCCGCAGCCCATTATTGATGCGCTGTGTGCAGCGGCTCAGGACCCCGAAAATCACCGCTACCCCACCGACGAAGAATGGGGCATGCTCGCCTTCCGTGAAGCAGTGGCCCGTTGGTACGACCGTCGCTACAACGTAACGCTGAACCCGTCCAACGAAGTCGTAGCCCTCATCGGTTCCAAGGAAGGCTGCCACCACTTCGCCATGGGTGTCATTAATCCCGGCGATACCGTGCTCGTCACCGACCCCGGCTATCCCGGCTACAAGCCCAGCATCTGGTTTTGTGGCGCAGAGCCCTATGCCGTAGCCATGAAAGACGAAAATAATTTCCTGCCCGACTTCTCCGAGATTCCCACCGACGTTGCCAAGAAAGCCAGCGCTTTCTTCCTCAACTATCCCAATAACCCTACGGGTGCCGTGGCCACGCCCGGGTTCCTCGCGGACCTCGTGGCCTTTGCCAAAGACAACGACATTGTGGTGTGCTACGACAATCCCTATAGCGAAGTCGTATTCGGCGTGGACCGCCTCAGTTTCCTCAATACCCCCGGCGCGAAAGACGTGGGTGTAGAGTTAAACTCCCTGTCCAAGCCCTACAACATGACCGGGTGGCGCATTGGTATGGCTGTGGGTAATCCCGAAATCATCAAGGCCATCGCCACCTCCAAGGCCAACACAGACTCCGGCGTCTTCAACGCTGTTCAGTATGCAGGCATCGAAGCCCTCGACAATGGCGATGCCGACGTCGCCCGGATGCTCGGTGTATACGCCCAGCGTCGCGATAAAGTCATTGCTACCCTGCGTGAACTCGGTTGGACCTACGACCCGCCCAAGGGTGCATTCTATCTCTGGGTGCCCGCACCCAAGGGGTACAGCTCCGCTGAATTCTGTGACTTCATGCTGGAAAAATGTGCTGTGGTCATCGCACCCGGTGCAGCCTATGGCGTCAATGGCGAAGGTTTCGTTCGTTTCTCCCTCACCATAGACGATGACCGACTCGACGAGGCCCTAAAGCGTATGCGCGAGAATTTGCCGAAACTGGAATTTTAAGTTGTAACTGGAGTACCGTACGTGGGCGAAGCAGCGCGAAAACTGATTGAGAATATGAGTGCATTTGGAATAGACATCGACGAATCGCAGATTTGCATGATCAAGGGGGGCACCTCAAAGCATGATGCTTTGGAGACCCTCATTACGGCCGTGAGTAAAAACCCGGTTGTGGTAGATGCGGAAGCCTTCCGTCGTGCCGTACACGAACGTGAAGCGGTCATGAGTACCGGCATCGGTGGTGGTATCGCCATTCCCCATGTGCGCATCCCCGAAATCCTCTCACCCACCCTCGGTATCGGTATCGCACCCAAGGGCATCGAGTTTAATACCCTCGACAACCAGCCCGTGCAGATCCTCGTCCTCTTTGCCACGCCCGAAGGGGCCGACAAAGAATACCTCAGCCTCCTCGCCCAGGTCATGATGTCCCTGCGCAACCAGGAACTCTTCGACGGCCTCATCGAATGCCGTACCCCCACCCAGGCCCACGCGCTCCTGAACGACTAAGGGGCCGGGTATTCACCACACCCGCTCTCTCCTCCACACAAATGCCAAGCCCTGGTAGCGTATTGCTCCGAGACTATCTTTATTAACTCGCC